>NZ_ARZA01000118.1 GCF_000387765.1 Caldisalinibacter kiritimatiensis | reverse complement strand
CAGAGATTTCGCATCTAATTTCCAGTAAAAACTTTACTTTCCCTTAATTTGTAATGCCTTTATTATTTTTCAATAAATGGAGATAGAAAAGACCGATAGGTCTAAAAATAGATACACGTTCCCCCTCCCCATGAAATCCTCTATTTCCATTTCCAATATTTCTTTTTTCTATGTCTTTGCAAATATCGGATTTTTCCATTTTTTTATCATTAACATTCCATCTCTTAAGTCTTCTACTATATCTACTTGAAGCATTTTCTTTTCTCTAAAACCTCTAATACATCTAAAGAAATATAATTGCATTAAATTAAAAGATATAAATATAAACATTAATACTGCTTCTATGCCCGTAGGGCTATGAATAAAGCAATGATCTAAGTGCCACTCAGTCTTTAACTGATGAAATATGTTGTTTTCTATATTCCATCTTTTGTGCATTATTTCCCATAGGGTTTTAACCGAAGTAATCTTATCAGTTGTAATAATCCAAGCTTCTTTTATTTTAATATTGTCTCCTACTTGTATTTTCTCTATAAACTTTATAAATCTAACCTTAGTTTTTTTATCAGCCATTTCAATATCGTCTTCATCCCAAGCTTTTATTTTAATTCTTTTATTACTACCTTTATTAACTATCCATTTATCATCAGCCTGTCGGCTTTTAAATATGCCTAAAGCATTTTTTACAATATTCAAGCGTTTGTCTTTAACCCTTACTACTGCATCCACACCAAGGGAAGTTACTTCCTTTATCCATGTAGTTTTACAATATAGGGCATCTGCTACTACAATATCTGCAAAATGATTAAAATTTTTGTGTAGTTTTCTTATTAGTCGTTTAGCACTTGTAATCTCGCCCTCATCCTTATAAGATGAGTCCCTTTTAGGCTCAAGCATTTCATGTCCTAAAATAAGATGAGGATCAGAACCAATAGTTGATCACACTGCTGCTCTATGAAAATAATGTGTTGTCCCTTCTTTATCTATCCTTGTAAGACATTTTTCACAGCACTTTTTTGTACTATCAAATAGTTCAACTCCATCAATGGCTACTACTTTTAAACCACCAATAGTACCTTTTCTAAAAACTTTATTTTTTATACTTTTGCTTATGATATGATTATGCATTTCATTTAAACTATCAATATGAAATTCAGTTAAAGAACGCCTTATAGCGTCAATATGGGGTATTTTAGTGCCTTTAGGGAATAATTTTTTAAACTTACCTCTGCTAATCCAATGTTCCAATCTATTGAAACTTCTTATTTGAAGCATAAATCCAAATAATACTATAAATGATATAGTTGAAGTTTTTATTTGAGGTTTTATTTTTTTATCACTTAAGGTATTGATTTTTTCACCTATATCATATACCTTATTAATATAGGTGAGTATTTGTTTTAATGTGTCTTTGCTCATCTTATCAGCATCCTTTTGTTTGGTTTGTCGCAAATTCCATTATAAAAGGATGCTTTTATTTTGCAAACATTTTTTTCTAAAATTCCCATCAAAAATAGGAATTTATCTATTATTATCTCATCCCAATCAAACAATCTATTCTTGAGGGCTAGCGCCCATTAAAATCTTTTAGATGCGAAACTTCTG
>NZ_ARZA01000117.1 GCF_000387765.1 Caldisalinibacter kiritimatiensis | reverse complement strand
CTAAGAGCTGTACACTGAGAACTATAGTTCTATTTTATCAGAATTGTGATTAATTTACTACATTTGCATTGGTATTATTTGGAGCAAAAAAGAAAGAAAGCCTCGAATCAGTCGAAGCCTTCTTTTTTACTTTAGTTATTATATGTACTTTCTACTACAGGTTCTTCTCCCCATGGTTCTGGGTCTATAAGATCACCACAGTAACCTATAGCCATATTAACAAATAAAGTAAGTGCAAGTACTAATACAAACAATACTTTTTTCATCTTCAGCCCTTTACCCCCTTTTTTATATTTAGCCACTAGCTATTAGCTATTGGCTTAAGTGCTTTCAGAAACTCTAACTGATAAATTCTAATAACTGTTTTACTCTATTAATATCTCTATCGAAATAATATCTACACAGCTTTAGAATTAACTTCTCAATCCCTGGAATATCTCTTTTCTTTTGTATTCCTTTTTGTAGCAATATAATAATATCTTGCAATAAACTATCTTTTATATATTTATCACCTGAACCTATATAGACATCTAAAAATTTTTCATATATCTTTATTAAGGATACATCATTATATCTATCTTTATATTTTTTAAAAATTTCTTCTGCTTTCCTATAATCACCTAAATTTATATATATATCAATAATGCAAGTTGTTACCAATACTATAAAACAACTATCTTTTAGGCATTTTCCAACTTGCAAGCTTTTTTCTAAATAATCCAAAGCTTTTTTTGTTTCTCCGGTTTTTATATAGGTTTCTCCAATATTTTTATAAGCTATAGCTTTCATTTTTTTATTAGATTTTTGATTGCTAATTCTCAATATCTCCTTAAATACATCTATAGCTTCTTCGAAATTTTTCTTAGATGTAAATATATTTCCCTTTAGTAATAGAATATCTAAATATTTTTCCATACTGATTTTAGTATAATTATTGCTAAGTAAATTAATCAGTCTTAAAGCTTCATCGTAATTTCCTATTTTGTAATTAGCTAAAGAATTATTAAATAGTACTCTTGTTTCAATTGATAAATCCTTAATACTATTAGCCTTAAGTAAAGCTAAAGCATAGTTATTATAATTTATACTTTCTTCAAATCTTTCTGTCTTTAATGCACAACGTCCTAATTTAGTATTTAATAAAGCTGTATTCTTTATATCTCCAATTTTTATATAGTTTTCTAAAGCTCTCATATAGTGACTGTTACTTTCAACGAATTTGCTTATATTGTAAAAATAATCCCCACCTAGTTCATATATTTTTGCCTTTCTTTTAGATAATTCACATATATTTAATTTTTCTTTTGCATTAATTAATTCTTGCTCAAATTTAATATAATCTGTATACAAATAGTCCTTTAACTTAGATATAAATGTATCTAATTGGTATTCTATTTGCTGTTTTTCATCTGCTAATAGATAATCAGCATCTATTTCAAAGTCTAGCTCTTTTTCCTCTATTATCTTCTTTAAGCTTTGTGCTATTATTTCAGCTGTGGACCTTGTTAACTTTACTTTTCCACTCTCTATATAACTAATTAAACTTCTATCTACTTGTCCACCTGTAACTTGCTCTTGATTTACCTTTAAATGTTTTCTTATAGCTCTCAATTTTTTATGTTTTGGTAATATAACATCCTCTAATATATACATTTACCTAACCCCTTATCTTGCTTATTTAATTAGGTCACTTATTAAAAAATTATATAGCTTTCTTAATTACTATATTATACCTATTTTTGACAAAATGCAATCGATTTCGTTATATTTTACTAATATTTTTAAAATTTCAGCTTTAGACTATTCGCTGTTCGCCTTTCGCTTTTAGCTTTCCGATAATAATTCTGTAAATATTTTCTCTTACTTTAAAACTTGTATTTAACTTAATTACAAGCTTTAAAGTAAATATACTTTCCTAGGCATTTTAAAAAAGGATTTTTTTTGAAAACATACTATGTGTTTCATGTTATAACTTAAGGTAAAAATCACATAATAAAAATGTAAGTAAAAACACTTACAAAATATTTTGTCTGGGGGTAATTTGGTGAATAATTATACTAACACACCTAACCTTAATAATTCAATGAACATTAGAGCTTATGAAATTCAAGAAGCTCGTAAAAGAATGGGAACTTTAAACAATCAAGCTACTACTGGTATGGGAATGACTAATGCTAGTTATACAAATTCAGCTGGGTTAAATCAACAAACTCAAAACTATACAAACCAAGGTCTAGGTTATAGTAATAATATGTCTAACATGACATATTATCAAAACACTCCAAGTTTAAGTAGTTCATCTTCTGTTGGTTATGCTGAAATACAAAAAGCTAAGCAAGATATGTTTCAAAGTTCAACACCTCAGAACAATACAATGTATTAACATTAACTAGGCTAGGAGCTAATTCCTAGCCTTTTATATTTGCTTTGCTACTCCCTAATCTTCTACTCTCTACTACTCTATTCTCTAACTTCCCATACTTATTTTCTTATTGCTACTAACTACTAACAAATTTATTGCATTCCCCATATTTCCCCTTACTTTTTGCATTTTCTTTGATAAAATAAGATTGTGACATTATGGGGGAGGGATTTTAATTGATTAATTTCAATAAGATACTAAAAGATAAAGTGGTTATAACTTATTTAAGTATTTCTTTATTGATGTTTATTTATATCGTATTTAGCTGTAATTTTACAACTGAAACGGACAAGCTTATGTTTAATGCTACATCTATTAAAGAAACTTTACAAGGCTACAAAGTTCTCATAAACGACCAACAAATAGGTATAGTTGAAAGTAAAGATACAGTTGAAAATATGACTTCACAAATAAAAAGTGAACTAGAAAATACGAAGGGTTTAAATGTATCTGTTAATAAAAGTTTATTAAATTTTCAAAAGACTTCTATAACTACAACTAAATTTACTCCATTAGATAAATTATATGAAAACTTAAAGAAAAACCTAAAATTTATGGCTAACTGCTATAGTATAAACATAAACGGTGAAAATATAGTATTTTTAAAGACCAAGGCTGACGCTGAAAAAGTAATTAATGAAATTAAATCCCTATATTTACCTAAAGAAATAGAAAAGGAAAATTATGACCTTGAATACATAAAAATATTAGAGGATATTGAAATAAAAGAAGTAGAAGCAGACGTTAATAGTATAATGACTAATGATAATGCTAAAAAATATCTACTTCAAGGTACAACAGAAGAGAAAAAATATAAAGTACAAAAAGGTGACAGTTTGTGGGTTATAGCTAAAAATAACAATATGACAGTAGAAGATATTATAAAAGCTAACCCTAATATAAATCCTACTTTAATACATATTGGTGACGAATTAAATCTTATAGTTCCAAAACCTTATTTAAATGTTGAAGTTAAATATACATATAAATATAAGGAAAGTATTCCTTATGATACTGTAGTAAAAAAAGATTCTAGTCTAGAAAGAACAAAATGGATAGTTAAAAAGAATGGAAAATCAGGTAAAAAAGAAGTAACTGCTGAAATTACAATAAAAAATGGATTAATAGAAAACAGAAAAATTATAGATAAAAAGATATTATCAGAGCCTGTTACACAAATAGTACTTAAAGGTACAAAGAGAACTTACGAAGATGAATTAGCTTCAGCTTTTTTACCTGAAGGTACAGGAGTTTTAACTTCTAGATTCGGTATGAGATGGGGACGTCATCATGACGGTATTGACTATGGTGTTCCTGTTGGTACCCCTGTATATGCCTTAATGGAAGGAACTGTTAAATTCTCTGGATGGAAGTCAGGATATGGTTATATTGTAATACTAGAACATGCCAATGGATACGAAACATATTATGCTCATAATAGTAAATTATTAGTTAAAAAAGGTGATAAAGTATCTAAAAGACAAACAATAGCCTACTCAGGTAATACTGGTAGAAGTACAGGTCCTCATGTTCATTTTGAAATACATAAGGATGGAAAGTTATTGAATCCATTGGATTATTTGAAGAAGCATTATAAGTAATATAAGCGGCCAAAAAAGGCCGCTTTTTGGCTATTCGCTTTTCGCTATTAGCTGTTAGCAAAAAATTTAAAGAAAATTTACTCAGTCTAGGGACGTGGGCGTCCCTCGACAACAGATTCCCTACTCTCTACTACTCTATCCTCTAATACTCTATTACTCTAATACTCTAATCCCTTATTCTCTACTACTCTCTATCCTCTACTACTCTATTACTCTAATTGTAAATTGTAAATTGTCAATTGTGAATTGCAAATTGTTTTTAATTCCCCCTTATCTTTTTTAGCTTTTTTTGGTATAATGGAAGAAAGAAGAGTAAGTCATTACTTTTATTTTTTGTCCGTTATGCAACCGATTGCACAATATTCATAACTGTTAATCACTCGAAAGGTAGGTGAAACCTATGAATAAACAATATACTAAAATTGATGAGTGGAATATAATCGAAGAAGGTTTACATCCAGACGACAATAGAATATATGAAAGTATTATGAGTATAGGTAACGGTCATATGGGAATGCGTGGTAACTTTGAAGAAGATTACTCAGGTGATTCTCTACAAGGTACATATATTGCTGGAGTATATTACCCTGATAAAACAAGAGTTGGTTGGTGGAAAAATGGATATCCTGAATATTTCGCTAAAGTACTAAATGCTACTAATTTTATAGGTATCGGTGTTATGATTGATGACGAAGTTATTGACCTAGCTAAAACTAAAGTAGAAGACTTTAAGCGTATTCTTAATATGAAGCATGGTTATCTACTAAGAACCTTTACTATTGTAGACTCTAAAGGTAGAAAAACTAAAGTTGAAGTGAAAAGGTTTACAAGTATTAAAGACCTAGAAGTAGCAGCTATATCTTACAGTATCACTCCACTAAATCATGACGCTTCAGTTACCTTTACACCATACTTAGACGGAGATGTATCTAATGAGGACTCTAACTATGGAGAAAAATTTTGGTTAGAGGTTGACAAATCAGTAGATAAATATGAAGGTCATTTGACAATGAAAACTAAAAAATTAGACTTCCATGTATGTACAGCTATGAAATACAATGTCCTTCAAGATAATATCGAATTAAAAGGCCAAATAGAGTCTATAGAAAAAGAAAAATATGTAGGTAATACAATAACTGTTACTGCTAAAAAAGGTAGTACTACTACCCTATACAAATACATAGCAGTAACAACAAATCGAGATTATCCTGTTAATGAAATTAAAAATGCTTCTATTGAAAGAGTAAATTATGCATATGACAAAGGATTCGATAAATTATTTGAAGAACATAGTAATGCTTGGGAAGAACGCTGGTTAGAAAGTGACATTATTATAGAAGGTGACCCAAGTGCTCAACAAGGTATTAGATTTAATATATTCCAGTTAAATCAAACCTATACTGGACATGACCCAAGACTAAATATAGGACCTAAAGGTTTTACAGGTGAAAAATATGGTGGTAGTACATACTGGGATACTGAAGCCTATTGCTTAAACTTTTATTTAAGTACTAGAGAACAAAATATTGCAAGGAATTTACTAATCTATAGATATAATCACCTTGAAAAGGCAAAGGAAAATGCTCGTAAGCTGGGTATGAAGGGTGCCCTTTATCCTATGGTAACTATGAACGGTGAAGAATGTCACAATGAATGGGAAATCACCTTTGAAGAAATTCATAGAAATGCTGCTATCTCCTACGCTATATATAATTATGTAAGATATACAGATGATAAGGATTATTTAGCTGAATATGGATTTGAAGTTTTAGTAGAAACCAGTAGATATTGGGCAGACCGTGTTAATTATAATCCATTTAAGGATAAATACATGATACTTGGAGTAACAGGTCCTAATGAATATGAAAACAATGTAAACAATAACTGGTATACAAACACTATGGCAGCTTGGAATTTAGATTATACTCTAAAAGTGAAAGAATTCCTAAAAAATGAATATCCTGATAGATATGAAGAATTAATAGATAAATTAAATCTTACAGACAAAGAAACAGAAAAATGGCAGGATATCATAGATAAGATGTATTATCCTTATATAGAATCATTAGATGTATTTGAGCAACAAGATGGATATATGGACAAAGAAATGAAAACTGTTGACGATATTCCTAAAGACGAACTTCCTATTAACCAGAACTGGTCATGGGATAGAATACTTCGTTCTTGTTTCATTAAACAAGCCGATGTATTACAAGGACTATATTTCTTAAATGATAGATATGACTTAGAAACAAAGAAACGTAATTTTGACTTTTATGAGCCAAAAACTGTTCATGAATCTTCACTATCTCCTTGTGTTTACTCTATTATTGCAGCTGAAATAGGATATGAAGACAAAGCCTATGAATTATATCTAAGAACTGCTAGATTAGACCTAGATAATTACAATAATGATACCGATGATGGTCTTCATATTACAAGTATGGCAGGGACTTGGATGTCTATAGTACATGGCTTTGGTGGTATGAGAATAAAAAATGATACCCTATCTTTAAGTCCTTTTATTCCTAAAGCTTGGGCTAGATACTCATTTAAAATTCTATTTAGAGGACATTTGTTAAAGGTTATTACCGATAAAGACCAAGTTAGAATAGTTCAGGAAAAAGGAGATACATTCACTCTTAAGATTTATGATGAGGATTATACATTAAATGAAAATGGCGAGATAACTGTAGATATACAACATCAACAGATTAGTTTAGCGGTTAATTAGCTATTGGCTTCTGTTCTTGACCTCAAGAGATAGCTTAGTCGAGGGACGAGGGCGTCCCTCGACAACGGAAGGTTAGCTATTAGCTTTTGTTCTTGATGAACGCCCTCGTCCATCAAGAACAGAAAAAACCCTTGAGACTCATGTCTCAAGGGTTTTTTATAATGCTAGTAGCCAGTACCAAGTACCTAGCACCTAAAAGCGACAAAGTCGCTTTTTTATCTAAGCTTAAATCTATTAACTCCTTCATTCATATTCTTAGTCATTTCATTTAACTTTTTAGCGGTTTCAGCTACTTCTTCTGCCGCTGCATTAGTTTGCTGTGATGAAGCAGCTATCTGTTGAGCTGTAACTGACGCTTCATTAGCTACCTGTGACACTGTATCTATTTTATCAATAATTCCGTCCTTTTCATTATTAATCTTAATTAATGATTCTCTAACCTCTTCAAATCTAGGTAGAATAGTTTCTATTGAATCAATAATTTCCTTAACAGATGCTATTGTATTATCAATCTCCTGCGATTGATTAGTTAAATTTCTATTAACACTATTTGTTGTATTAACCACTCCAATAGCTTCCTCTGAAATATTAAATATCATTCCATTTATCTTCTCTGCTGCACCTTTTGACTGCTCTGCTAATTTTCTTATTTCATCTGCAACAACTGCAAAGCCCCTTCCTACTTCCCCTGCCCTTGCAGCTTCTATAGAAGCATTTAATGCTAAAAGATTAGTCTGGTCTGAAATTTCATTAATAAGTTCTGTACTTGTACTTATATTTTGGATGTTATTGCTCAGTTCATTAATTTTTGAACTTACATTATCAAAGGATTTACTTATATCTCCAATAGATTTTATGAGTAATTCAAGCTTTTGATTTCCCATTTTAGCTAAACCATCTGTAGTTGTAGCTATATTATTAACTTCTTCAATGGCTGTAACAACGCTTTCAATCTCTTCACCAAAATAAGCTACCGAATCGTTGACATTTGATAGCTCCTTTGCCTGCTGAATGGCTCCTGTAGAAACCTCTTCTATTGCCTTTACTACTTCTTTTGAAGATGAACTCATTTCCATTGCTACTTCCGATAAAGTATAAGAATGCTGCCCTATTTTTATAGAGTTATCTTTTACAAGTTTAAGCATACCTGAAATGTCTTGTATAACTTTATGTAAAGCCTTTTTCATAATACCAAACTCATTTTTGCTATTATTATCTATATGTACTGTAAAATCTCCCTTTGATATTATGGTCAGTCTATTAACCATATCTTTCATTGAACGTTTGATTGTATAAATAATTATTATTGCAAATATAATAAGTACCAGTATTGCTATCCCTGACAATATTAAAAATACTTTTACATTCTCTTTGTAAACATTATAGCTTTCTATCTTTATCTCTTCTGCTTTAGCCCTGTTATACTTAACTAATCCATTTAAATGATTAACAATATTATTCTCATATGAAGCGATATTTCTTACTTGTGTACTCTTAGCTTTTCCTTGCTTAGATAGGGTCTCTTTTATTTTTTCCCACTCACTTAAATATGATTTATAATACTCTTTAAACATAGTTAAATATCTAATTTCATTGTCATCTAGCTTTAACTCTTCAAATTCAGCAATTAAACCTTGTATTTTTTTATCATTACTCATTATTTCTTGGTCATACTCATAATATAGTTTGCTTTCCATACCTCTAGCTATATTGTATCTAATAGTATAAAAATAATTTTCTATTTCCCCTATTTTTACTATTGGTAAAAGTCTGTTGCTATATAAAGAATTGGTGTTATTATTAATTGTTTGCATTGAAAAGTATCCTACTCCACTAATTACTAAAGAAAATACAACCGCTATCATTAATACTAATAGAATACCCTTAATAATCTTTACATCTCGTACTCTTGCTTTTAGTCCCTTTTTTCTCTTCTCTTTTTTCATACTAAGTCCCCCATTCTTAAGAAATGAAATATAAAAATTTCATCAAAGCTTTCCCTTTCCCTAGCATCCCCTCCTATAAAGCTAAATTGAAATGGACTTCGTGGCTTTTTTGTTAGTGGTACGTTGTTTCTGATTCAGTTCTTAGAATTTAAAATTGTAAAGGAATATAATTTAAAGTTAATTTTGTATTAATTTTCAAAAATATTTTAACATAATTATACTATATAACAAAACTTTATGCAAACGGTTGCATTTCAAGATTTTTTTATGTATAATTACATTAAATGAATAAAATTTTTAATAATTCAAAATTTTTAGGAGGGATTAATAATGTCTAATAATTTACCTAAAGTAGCTTACTTCTGTATGGAATACGGTCTAGATACTTCCCTTAGAACTTATGCTGGTGGACTTGGTATATTAGCTGGTGATTACTTAAAAGGAGCTAAAGACCATAACTATCCTATCGTAGGTATAGGTATCAAATGGAAGCAAGGCTACACTGACCAAATGATTGACGAAGATGGACGTCCTTATGATACATACCATAATTATGAATATGACTTTTTAAAGGATACTGGCGTTAAAGTTACAGTTAAGATACGTCAAAGAGATGTAGTATGTAAAGTGTGGGAGGTAGACAAATTTGGCAATGCTCCTCTTTATCTATTAGACACTGACTTACCTGAAAACGAAGATAGTTGGATTACAGGACAATTATATGGATGGTTTGGCGAAGAAAGAATTGCACAAGAAATGGTTCTGGGTATAGGTGGTATTAAAGCTTTAAGAGCCCTTGGTATAGATATAGATGTATATCATTTCAACGAAGGGCACGCAGTATTTGCTGGTCTTGAATTATTAAGAGAAAAGATGGACAAGGGGATGTCCTTCGAGGAAGCACTAAAAGCTACTCGCGAAGAAATAGTATTTACTACACATACACCTGTAATTCAAGGTAATGAATCCCATTATTTAGATAGATTAATGTACATGGGAGCAAATAACGGATTAACTATAGAGCAAATGGTTCAAATCGGTGGCTCTCCTTTCAATATGACAGTAGCGGCTTTAAAATTGTCCCGTATATCAAATGCAGTTGCTCAATTACACTGCAAAACAGCTAATAAGATGTGGGAGCACGTAGACAATAGATCTGAAATAATAGGTATAACAAATGCAATCCACTTACCTACTTGGGTTGACGAAAGAATGATTGATGCTGCTGAAAATGACGGAGACCTTTGGGAAACTCATATGGATAATAAGAAAAAATTAATTGAATTTGTTAAAGAGAGAACTGGAGCTGAGCTAGATAGTGATAAACTATTAATCGGTTTCTCTAGAAGAGCTGCTCCATATAAGAGAAGTAACTTCATATTCTCAGATGAATCTGTAATCGACCCATTATTAAAAGAAGGTAAGATTCAATTAGTGTTCTCTGGTAAAGCCCATCCATTAGATGACACTGGTAAGAAAATCGTTGAAAATATTGTTAAGATGACTAAGAAATATCCTAACTCAGTAGTATTCTTAGAAAACTACGATATGACTATAGGTAAAATGTTAACTAGAGGCTCAGATATTTGGTTAAATAACCCAAGAAGACCTAAGGAAGCAAGTGGTACTTCTGGTATGAAGGCTGCAATGAATGGAGTTCTTAACTTTAGTATCCTTGATGGATGGTGGCCTGAAGCTTGTGAGCATGGTGTAAACGGATGGCAATTTGGCGATGGATTTGAAAGTGAAAATGTACAAGAGCAAGATGCACACGACTTAAAGGCACTTTATAAGGTATTATTAGAGGAAGTTATTCCTACTTACTATGATAACCGTGATAAATGGGTAGAAATGATGAAAAACAGTATCTTAAGCACTAAGGATAAGTTTGCAGTTAAGAGAATGCTTGAAGAATATTATAATGAGATGTATATGTAAAAAGCGGCTATAAGCCGCTTTTTGGCTATTAGCCTTTCGCTTTTCGCTATTAGCCAAATTAGAACTCCTCGTTTGTATAAGAATAAAAAATATGAGAATACCTTATAGTAATTTGGCTTAGAAAATTAGCACATAACCATAAAACTAGCGGCGAAGATTCGCCGCTAGTTTTTATTATCTTTCCACTACTAATTCAAATTCAGCTTTATCTACATCTACAGTGAAGTCTTCATTTACTTCTAGATTTTCACCATTTAATGTTACATTAGCTTTGTTATCTACTCCATGTATATGTAGCTTTAATGCTGGTATTTTATAGTTATCTTTATTTACTTCTGATTTGATAACTAATTTTTCTTTGTTATCTTCCATAGTGAATTTAACTAAAGAGTATACTCCATCTTCATACTCAAAGCTCATTCCATCATCTAAGTATAGGTCATACTCTCCATTTGCTCCTGCATAGAAGTGAATGTGTAGTGTTTTTTCTTCTTGACCAACAAACTCTACTACCTCATCTTTAGGTAATATAGCTCCTGCTTTAACGTATATAGGTAATATATCGATTGGAGCTTCTTTAATGATGTATTGGCCACCTTCTATTTTTTCGCCAGTCCAATAGTCATACCATTCTCCCTCTGGAATGTAAATCATCCTTCTATCTGCACCTGGTCTTACTATAGGACAAACCATAATATTTTCTCCATATAAGAATTGGTCATTTATATTATGAGTTTTCTCATCATTTTGATAGTGGTAGAATAGTGGTCTCATTACAGGCTCTCCTGTTAATGAACTATGTCTCATTAAGTTATATAGGTATGTTATGAATTCGTATCTTAACTTGATATATTTCTTTGTTATCTCTAAAGTCTCTTCGCCAAAGCACCAAGGCTCTTGGTTTATAGTACCTTGTGCACTATGGTTTCTAAATAATGGAGTAAATGCACCTAATTGAGTCCAACGTGCTAATAATTCTCCATTAGAATCTCCATCGAATCCTCCTACGTCTGCACCAATGAAAGTATATCCACTTAACCCTAAATTCATAAACATAGGCATACTAGATTCTAAATGCTCCCATATACTTGAGTTATCTCCAGTCCAAAGTGCTGCATATCTTTGACATCCTGCAAATGCTGCTCTTGTAAGTAAGAATGGTCTTTTATTAGGCTGTAACTTTCTTAAGCCCTCATAGGTTCCTATAGCCTCTAATGTACCATACATGTTGTGAATTTCTGAGTGTAATTTTTCTTCACCATCGTCTGTCTTGTGCACACAATCTTCTGGTATTGTTTTTGTTTCAGTTGAAAAGTCTGATGGCTCATTCATATCATTCCAAATACCTTCTACTCCATCTTCTAATAGGTCTTTATGTAATTCTGCCCACCACTCTCTTACTTCTTTTCTTAAGAAATCAGGGAACACTGCATCTCCAGGCCAAACTTCTCCTACATAATCTTTGCCTTCTGCATCTTTTACATAATAATCTCTAGCCTTTCCATCTTCATATACACTATATCCTTCTTCAACCTTAACTCCTGGGTCAATGATTACTACTACCTTGTAGCCCATTCCCTTTAATCTTTTTAGCATTTCTCTAAATTCATTAAACTTCTCTGAATCTACAGTAAATACTTTGTAATCAACCATGTAGTCAATATCTAAGTATAATACATCACATGGTATTCCTTCTTTTCTCATTCTTGTAGCTACTTCCATTAATTGTTCTCTATTTTCATAGCTCCATCTACACTGCTGATATCCTAAAAAGTCCTTTCTAGGAAGTGGCATAGTTCCTGTAAGTAAGCTATATCCTTTAACTACCTCAGATACCTTCTTATCATAAATAAAGTAATAATCTAAATTTCCTCCTTCTGCACTGAAGCTAACTACATCATCTTTAGTTTTTCCAAAGTCAAAATAAGTTCTGTGACTGTTATCGAAGTATATTCCATATGCCTTTTCATTGTCTAAACCAATATAGAATGGAATAGATGTATGATATTCTTTAAGCCTTGGATTATGTAATGGAGCTACCCCTAACACGTCTGTATTCCAGTTAGCTGTTTCAGTTCCCTTTTTATTCAGCCATGCATATTTTTCACCTACACCGTAAAATCCATTTTCCCAAATAAGTTGTTTTTCTACTTTAGGCTTATCAGTAGATATAGCTTTGTCTCTACTTAATAGATTTCCTTCTAGGTCGTATATAGAAACTTTTAATGTATCTTCATCAATAACTATTTTCAACTGATTTGTTTTTATCACATTTGCTTCAAGTTCTACTTCTGTTTTTTGTGGTTTAGCTATTACTGCTAATGTTGAATCAGGTAGCTTTTCTTCAGTACTATAAGCAAATCTCACTATATTGTCTGCATAAAATGCAATGTCTAGATATAAGTCCTTTTTTTCAACTGTGTAACCATAAGTTGTTTTTCTTATCATAGAATATTCCTCCCCTTTTAGAAATTGTATAATTATAAACTGCTTAGCTATTCGCCTTTCGCCCTTCGCTAATCCTTAATCCTTAATTGATAATCCATTGGAGCTTTAGAATTTTTTTGTAAGTTTGATGCTTGATTTTCTCCAAATTATTACGAGTATGAACGTTTTTTATTCTTATGACCTATATATCTCCCCATAAACTCTAAGCACCTCAGCCACAGACCAAGCTTGAGCTGGACATCCTCTAGGGTAAAATGGTTCATCTCCTTCTAATATCTCAGATATGCTACCTATACATCCATCTTTCATATGAGCTTTAAATAAATCTAACATCTCTTTAGCCTTATTCTTACTTTCCTTGGAATAATCATATACCTTCACATATGCCTCGATAAATGGACCTATTAGCCAAGGCCATACAGTACCCTGATGATATGCTCCATCTCTACTCAATACATCCCCTCTATATTGACCAATGTATTCTCTATCATCCTTGGGTAAGGTTCTTAAGCCATAGGGTGTATATAATTTTTCATAAACCTTACTTACAACTAATCTACTCTTTTCCTTATCTAACATAGTAAATGGTAGACTAACTGCTATGATTTGATTAGGTCTTATTTTATCTATCCTTTTGCCATCCTGTATTGCATCATATAGACACTTCTCTTTTTCATTCCAAAACTTATCTACAAAGGCTTTTTTAGTTTTTTCAGCTAATTCTCTATATTCCTTTGAATCTTCGCCAAATTTTTCTGATAAAAGCTCCATTATCTTAAGGGCATTATACCATAAAGCATTAATTTCAACAGCCTTTCCATGTCGGGGTGTAACTACCCAACCATTTACTTTGACATCCATCCAAGTTAGCTGTGTTCCAGGGCCTCCAGCTGAAAGAAGACCATCTTCATCCACATAGATATCATAAACTGTACCCTCTAGGTGATGTTTTATAATCTGTTTTAAATATGGATATATTTCATTTTTAATTGTTTCTTCATCCCCTGTATACTCTAAATATTTGTACACAGCATTGAAAAACCAAAGAGTTCCATCTACTGTATTATACATTGGTTCAACATTTTCATCGGGAAACATATTTGGTATTAGCCCATTCTTTATATATTTAACAAATGTAAGTAATATCTCTTTGGCATCTTCATATCGCTTTGTAGCCAAAGTAAGACCTGGTAAAGCTATCATAGTATCTCTACCCCAGTCGGTAAACCAGGGATACCCTGCTATGACAGTTTTAGTACCAGTTGACTCCCTATTAACTATAAACTGATCTGCTGCTAATACTAATTCCTTTAGCATATCATCTCTAAAACCAGCCTTCTCTATAAGCTTTTGTCTTCTTTCCTTTTCTTTCTCTAATATAGATAAAGCATCTAATTTATCAGTATCCTCTATTGTTGCTGTAAAATAAATAGTGTATTTACTGTAAGGCTTCATTTCATAAATAAATTCTCCAGGAATAAAGTGAAAATCAATACAATCTAATCCCCTTTGCTTTTCATTACTATAGAACATAGGTAATGACCATTGTTCTTTTTCTTTATACTGGCAATTAGATGATATTTTTAATGTCAATTTTTCTTTTTCTTCAACTAGTTTAAGTATTCCTTCTTTATAGCTTTGAATGTATTTAAAATCTTCTCTTTTACTTGTATCATGGTGATCTCTAAAGTTGGTATAGGGTATAAAGGTCATTTTAACAGGTTTATTACCTGTTTCTACTTTATATACTACTACAACTGTATTCTTACCATACTCCATTGCTATTTCCTTTTCTATAGTTATATCGTCTATTCCATAAGAAAACTTTGGTAGTAAAGTATTTGTAAATTTTCTTAAATACAAATGTCCATTATCCCTTTTTCCAATAAAATCATTAGTTTGAAGATTATACTTTTGATTTCCAACTTCTATTATCTCATCTATCTTTGAAAGTAACAAATATCTTTTAACCGGTGGTACTAATGAAGCGTTTAAAAGTCCATGGTATTTTCTTATATTGGCTCCTATTACAGTAGAAGAACAGAATCCACCTATTCCATTAGTTATTAAATACTCTTTTTCAATCCCCTTTTCAAAGGTATTCCAATCTGATATTCCAAATTCCACCTTTTATCCCCCTTACTTTTACTCTTCTACCTCAAATATCAATGCCTTGTTTTGAAGTTCAATTTTTCCCTCTTTAACTTCTACATGGGTATTATCTATTAAATTTCTATAAACTCCATCTTTTAAGCTTAAATTTAATTTACCCAACTTATTTTCAACATTAAATATACCTACTAATTTTTTACCTTTATATTCATATGTAGCATAAATAATACCTTTTTTATCTGCTTTATGAATGTTATATTTGCCATAGGCAAATACTTTTCTTTTCTTAATCTCTCCAAGGAGTTTAAGATAATTAATAAAGTCTATATCTAGTCCTTCCCAATTGATTTTATCTATATCGAAAAGGCTTGGAGTATTATCATCTTGAGCCTCCTGGCCTCCGTACAATAAAACTGCTCCCTTTTGAAAATACATAAATGCTGTCCATACTTTTAACATATCTTCATTACTTATTAGCTTCTTTATTCTAGGCTGGTCATGATTTTCTAAAAATCTAAGTTTCACATAATTATCTGGATAAATATATTCCTGCTGTCTTATTTTCTCTAAATAATCTTCAAGCTCTATTTCACCATTTAAATAAGCTTTAAAATATGGATGCACATCATAGTCATATGTAATATCAAATGCATTATATATTTCACTATCTGATGCAGCATAAAATCCTTTGTCCCTTAAATAAGTGATAAATCCTGTCTCCACTGTTTCAGAAAGCCAAATAACACTTTCTTTTATCTTTTCAACCTCTTTTCTTGCTTTCTGCCAAAACTCAACCGGCACCAAAGGAGCAACATCGCATCTAAAACCATCTACTCCTATAGATACCCAATGTTTTAATACATCAATTTGTTCATCCCAAAGCTTTTCATTACTATAATCTAAGTCTATTACATCATACCAATCCCCTACCTTATTGCCCATATCTCCATCTTCATTCCTGTAAAAATATTCTGGATGCTCTTTGAATAGATAAGAATCAGGAGATGTATGATTAAATACTACGTCTATCATGCATAACATACCATGTTTATGAATTTCATTGACTAATTGTTTAAAATCTTCTAATGAACCATATTCAGGATTTATTTCTCTATAATTGCGTATCGCATAGGGACAACCTAGACTTCCCTTTTTATTCTTAATTCCTATAGGATGTATTGGCATAAACCATACAATATCTACACCTAAATCTTTAATTCTAGGTAAATCTTCTATTACATCTTTAAATGTCCCATTTTGCCCATGATTTCTAACATAAATTTCGTAAATTATTTTATTCCTCAATTCCTTTGCTGTGTCCTTTGCCATCGAATCCCCCCTTATAACTAATAACTTGACGATAATTTTCTGTATATTTGAAATCACAAAAATATTATAACATATTTTTGATGCAAACGGTTGCATATTTTTGATAATTCCTATACAATATAAATGTAAAGGGGGATAAAAATGTTCAAAAAAACTATCAGTATAATTATCATAGTATGTATGTTGGTTTTAAGTATTGGCTGTGAAAGTACTGATACACAACCTAAACAAAATGTAGAAAACACTAAATCTAAAGAACACGATACTATTAAATATGAAGTAGATAATGACGGTGGAAGTTTTTCACAAAATGATTTAATTTATTTTATAATGACAGACCGTTTTAATGATGGTGACACTTCGAATAATAATTTTAATGATGTAAATAAAAATAATCCGAGAGCATATCATGGTGGGGACATCAAAGGGGTAATTGAAAAGCTTGATTACATAAAATCATTGGGAGCTACTGCGATATGGCTTACTCCTGTAATGAAAAATCAACCCTATGGATATCATGGATACTGGATTACTGATTTTTATAGTGTAGACCCACATTTGGGTACTTTAGAAGATTTGAAAACGTTAGTAAAGGAAGCACATAAAAGGGATATTAAAGTTATATTAGACCATGTAGTTAATCATACAGGATATAAATCCCCTTGGTTAAAGGATAATGAAAAAAAAGATTGGTTCCATCCTAAGTTAGAAATCACTAACTGGGCTGACCAGGAACAGGTTGAAAACGGATGGTTAGCAGGATTACCTGACCTTAACCAAGATAATCCTGAGGTAAAAAAATATTTATTTAAAAACGCTTTATGGTGGATAGAACAAACAGGAATAGATGGGATGAGATTGGATACAGTAAAACATGTTGATAAAGAATTTTGGAATGAATTTGCTCATACTATCAAATCTAAATATCCTGACTTTTACCTTTTAGGTGAGGTTTGGAGCGATAGTACTGGATATTTAGAGCTATATCATCAATTAGGGATAGATGGAGTCACAAACTATTCAATGTATAAAGGTATAACTAATACATTTAAGAGATTTGGTAAGACTACATCGCTAATCCATGCAATAGAAAAGGAATATAGATTTTCTGACCCAAATATAAACGGGTTGTTTATAGATAACCATGATAATACAAGATTCGTAACATTAGCTGGAGAATATGGACAGCAGTATTTAAAACAAGCTTTAACATTTATTATGACTTATCCTGCTATACCTATAATATACTATGGTACAGAAATAGGTATGGAAGGTGGTAATGACCCTGATAATAGAAGAGATATGAAATGGGATAAGGTAGAAAGTTCAGAGATACTTAAGTTTTATAGAAATTTGGTTAAGCTTCGTAATACTAATGAAGCTTTAAAATCAGATAAATTTGAATTGTTAGACCATGATAGTTACTTCATGTCATATATAAGAGAAAATAATGGAGAATCTGTTATAGTAGTTATGAATGTACAGAATAAAAAGAAAGAAGTTACTGTTAATATACCTACTGATAACAAGGTTTATAAAAACTATTTAACAAATGAAACTTACAATGTAGAAAGTGGTAAAATAAGCTTAACCCTTAAACCTTTAGATATATTGATACTAGTTAGTAATTGAAAATTGACAATTGTTAATTGTGAATTCATGAATTAATAATAATGACCATTTGCAACTCCCCTTAATATATAGAGAAAAAGCAGCTATCCATTAGCTGCTTTTTCATTTACTCCCCACAGTTACATTAGTACTTCTTCAATAAATAAAGATAGATTTTCTAACAAGTTATATTCCTGTCCATTTGCCTTTACTATAGGTCTCAATGGATATAATTCATTCTGTTTAAATACAATCCCTTCTTCTCCATTATTTAATTTAACCGGTAGGCCTATAGGATATATGTATATTGACTTTCTAAAGGCTTCAAATACTTTGGTATCGAACTTTGTATTTACAAGTGCCTGTACTTTCTCAAAACATTGGTGGGGAAGTAAATGGGTAGTTCTCAATAATGATTCATAATAATTGCAAATGCTTAATATTTTCACTAATTCATTTTGATTTGATTCAGGTATTTTTAATGTTCCTTTTCCATCAATAGTTTCGTTTTGAAATCTAACTGTAGTATATACTAATACGGAACTATGCTTCTGTTTTAAGTATCTATATCCAAGCTCTTCATAGGGTATTTCTTCTAATCTTTTATCACTTTTTTGAATTAACTTTCCTACTTCATGTAAAAGTGCAGCTTTAGCTAGTTGCTCTATTTTTTCTTGATTAAGACCTATAGCTATACCAGTTCTTACAACAAGTAAGCATACGTTTAATGAATGTTGTGAGATATCTTCTTCCTTCATAACTTGTCCTATTGGTAAACTAACAGGTTCATTTACTATTGATGGTAAAATTTCATTTCTTATGAAACGTCCAAACTCAATATCGTTATATTGCCCTCTTTGTATATCAGAGTATATTTCATTCAGCTTTTGAATTATCTGTATCCTCTTATCCTCAGTTATTGATTCACGTAGTTCTACATCAACATTTTCGTCTTCTATGTAAATTGCATTTAATCCATTGCTCTTTAATCTTTTAATAACTCTTTCTGATAAGACTACATTATTCTGAATCAATTTTCTACCTGTCGATGATTTTATTGTCAATGCTAACTTTTTGTTTAAAATATTCTCATCTAATTTTGCTAATCGCATAAGTTTTCCTCCCTATTTTCTTTTTATATGAAGCAAGGAGGAGTGGTTTAGGATAGTTAGATAAAAAATCCCTTCCTTGCTTTATGCATAGAAGGGCCCACTGTAGGTTTTAGGTAACCGGCTACCTTAGCAAGTTTATGCCTTAGGCCCTTGGCTTTGCGTCCTTATCTTTCGACAAGTTTGCCTTTATCTAAACCTAATAATTGATGTCTATATATTATTGTTCCTACTGTAGACCTATTCTAATAATGCTATTCAATAACATAATACTATAAACGATATATAATGTAAAGATTGTCGAATGATGACAGAACAAATCTGACTACGTTCATTTATTAGTTAGTAGTTAATAGCTTTTGATTTAGTTCTCAGCTTGTTAGACACTAAAAGAAGCTAAGAGAAAAATATAAATCTCTTAGCTTCTACTTATAATCTACTATCCTTAATTTTGATATAGAATATATGTTGACAATGCTGGTACTGTCACTTCATTAGTAAAGCTTTTTTGTCCCTTTGTAACTTTATCTTGATTTACTTCATATTCATTGGCTATAGCATTCCATTCTCCATCTAATGGAAGCTTAATTTTTATTTCTTCTCTATTTGCGTTGTGTATGATAATTAGATGCTTATAGTCCCCTTTAAAGTTTGAATTTAATAAATATCCTACTGAATTATTCGGTGTGTCTATAAACTGTAATGAATTTCTTATATCTTCAGCATTATCTAAAGTCATCACCTTTTGACTTTTTCTTAGTTTAATTAATCCCTTGATATAGTCAAAGGTTTCTTTATATTTACTTTTTCTTGACCAATCTATCTTATTTATCTCATCTCCTGAATTATAACTATTATGAACTCCTTGTTTTGTCCTTAGAATCTCTGTACCACCTTGTATAAAAGGTATCCCCTGAGAAGTAAGAACTATTGATAATGCTAATTTATTCATTCTTTCCCTTGCTTCTTCTGTATCGTGTTTATTACTTTTTTCGAATTTATCAAATAAACATAGATTATCGTGACTACTTACATAATTGATAGTTTCAGTAGGACTATCTGTAAAGCTTTGAATACTATCGTTATATCTTATACTTCCTACTATCCCCTTCTTAACTTCGTTTACTAATCCATATCCACCGTTTACAAATCCTACTCCTGTACCGTCATTATCTCCTTTTATTGCATTTCTTATATTATCATTAAATACAGCTAGGCCTAAACCCTTTTGCTTACCCTTTCTTAGCTGCTTCATTGGTGATAGTGCTGAATTTCCTCCAGTCCAAGGCTCTCCGTATATGATTATGTTTGGATTAATCTTCTTAAGCTCCTTTACTACCTCTTTCATTGTATCTATATCATGAAGTGCCATCAGGTCAAATCTAAAGCCATCTATCTTATACTCAGTAGCCCAGAATTTAACTGAGTCTATGATAAACTTCCTCATCATTGGCTTTTCTGAAGCTGTTTCATTTCCACAGCCTGAGCCATTGGTATAACTACCGTCGGCTGCTGTTCGATAGTAATATTTCGGTACCAATATATCAAATGGACTATTACCTACTGAATAAGTGTGATTAAATACAACATCCATTACTACCCCAATATTATTTTCGTGAAGTGTCTTTACCATTTCCTTAAATTCTCTTATCCTCACCGTTCCATCATATGGGTCTGTTGCATAAGAACCTTCTGGTACATTATATAAATATGGGTCATATCCCCAGTTATACTGTCCCTCTTTAGTTTCATCTACACTTGCAAAGTCATATACAGGCAGTAGATGTACATGGGTAATACCTAATTCCTTTAAGTGGTCTAATCCCGTTGATACTCCATTTGGTCCCTTTGTTCCTTCTTCTGTAAAAGCTAAATACTTACCTTTATAGGTTATACCAGAGTTTTCGTCTACTGAAAAGTCCCTAACATGCATTTCATAAAGAATTGCTTCTGTTGGCTTTATCGATTCTGGCAGCTTATGATTTTCCCACCCTTCTGGGTTAATTGACTCAAAATCTACTATCATTCCCTTTTCACCATTAGCAGTAGCCCCTTTAGCATAAGGGTCTGGAGTTTCCTTTTCTATACCGTCTATAGTGACTTTATAATTATAATATTTGTTTTTATAATCACCATCTAATGTAAGTTCCCAAACTCCATTTTCTCCTTTGTTCATTAAATAAACTTTACCTTCATTATCATTATATTTATCATAAATAACCACTTTCATTTCTTCTGCAACTGGTGACCATACCTTAAAGGTTGTATAATCCTTATTATAATTTGCTCCTAAGTCATTTCCCGTATAAGTGAACTCGGGTAGTTCTAATACTTTTCTCATAACGACATCCTTCTCCTTAAAATCTTTATGGTCTACTACTATTCCTTCAGTAAAATCTACATCCTCTTTAAGTGTAATCTTAAAGAGATTTGTGACTTTACCTAAATATTTATCAACTACTAGGTCACTACTTTTAAACACCTCTTTATCATTATTATTCACAACAAAGCAAAACGTGTCTTTGAAGTTAATACTATGGTTATTACCTACATCCTTTAATAACTTATATACGTCAAATACTTTATCGTACTCTAGTTTAAACTCATCACTTATTTGATAATTGTTAAAATCTCCTATAACATACACATCGTCATCTTTATTATGTTTATACCCAAATTCCGTTGGTGAAAATATAAATTTTATTTTTGTATCATCTACTAATAACTCGTACCCTTTTTTGTTTATATTTTCTTGTTTTACTCTAACACCTTCAACTTTTTCAATATCTACTTCTTTTCCATCAACTTTTACTATAAAATTTTCGTTATTATTACCTGTTAAGTTAAGTTTATTTGTAAGCTCCACAAAAATATCTCTTTTAGTATCCAAAAACGCTCCCCTTATTTTCGGTTTGATGTTTGCTTCTTCCCTATTATAAAATATCTTTTCTGTCCCCTGTATCATCCACACTTCTGTAACATCACCTTTTAAATCTATAAACCTATCCATATTTACATCCTTAGCTTCCCAATTACCTAGTCTTGGAATTATACCTACCCTGTCTAATTTTTCGTTAAACTCTATTTCTGCTATCTTTCCAAAGTCATCTTCGCCAGTAAAGTTATATGCTTTACCTTCTCTGCCCTCTGGCCAAATCCAAAAGCTCCAATTGTCATAGTCTCCTTCATATCTATAATAATGTACTATTAACTTACTTCCTTTTTTTATCTCTTCTTGCGTTGATGTATGTGATTGCTTAACAACCTCACTCTGATTTCCATTTTGACATCCTACTAACATTACATTAAATAATAGAATAAATGCTAACGATAAGCTTATACGTTTCATCTTATTCCCCCAGTTTATAGCAGCTTGGCTGCTAAATTTACAATTGAAAATTAACAATTATTTTCTGTATGTTATAAAAACAGCCCTACTTTCATTTGTAGGGCTTTATTGCGTTGATTCTCTTTCGATTAATTCTGTTTCTACGATATAATGATTTACTTTCGTCTCTTTGTTTTCTATTTTATCTATAAGCAGTTGTGCCGCACGATATCCAAGTCTTTCTGTTTTAATGTCAACAGATGTTAGAGTAGGAGATTGATATGCTGCTAAAAGAGTATTATTAAATCCTACAACTGCTATTTTTTTCTCATCCATTTCCTTTATTGCCTTTAAAGCACCAAAAGCAATCAAATCATCTGTAGTTACTACAGCATCGGGTATCTTTTGTTCTAATATTTTTTTCATGGCATCATAGCCTCTATCCTCCGAAAAATCTGTTTCACTTATCATATGTTCATCTATATTAATCCCTCTAGCTTGTAAAGCCATTTTATAACCTTCAAATCTATCCTTTGTAACGTTTAAGCTATGTGGTCCTCCTATGAATGCAATATTTCTATGACCCTTTTCTATTAAATGGGTGACTACGTCATACATAGCTTTAAAGTTATCATTATCTACCCACAATATTTCTTCAGTATTTTCTGGACGTCCTATTACAACAAAAGGATGATTAACTTCCTTAAGATAAGATATACATCTGTCATTTTGTCTAGCTGTTAATAAAATAATACCGTCTACCCATTTGCTGTTTATATACTTACTAATAAAATCTACCTCTTCTTCTTCATTATTACTATAGCTATACATTATGTAATAACCCTTTTTTTGTCCGTAAACACTTATACCTCTCATAGCTTGTATAAAGAAAGGATTCATAAATAAATCTTCTGAAGTATTAGGTAAAATTATCCCTAAAGTCTTAGTAGATTTATTAGCAAGGCTTCTAGCTATAGCATTAGGATGATAATTAAGTTTTTTCATAGCGTTATATACTTTTTTCTTTGTCTCTTCACTTATTTTAGGGTTATCAGCTATAACTCTAGATACCGTTGAAGGTGAAACATTGGCTACCTTTGCAACATCTCTGATTGTTACTGGCATAATCTTCACTTCCTATAATCTAATTTTTTATCCATGACATCTAGTATAACTCATTATATCACAACATATTACCCCTTGGTAGCACCTGAAGATAACCCATGAACTATATGCTTTTGTAGATATAAGAACAATGCTGTGATAGGTATAGCAACTAATATAGCCCCAGCAGCAAATCTAGTAAAATATGTATTTTGTTGCTGTTGTACCCATTGGAACAAACCAACAGCTAAAGTCCTTTTTTCAGAAGACTTTAATATAAGCTGAGGGAATATAAAGTCAAACCAAGGCCCCATAAAGTTTGTTAAAGCTACAAAAGTAATTATAGGTTTAGCTAATGGAAGTATTATTTTAGTAAATATAGTTAAGTTCGAAGCTCCATCAATCCTAGCTGCTTCATCTAAACTCTTAGGTATCCCTTCGAAATATCCCTTACATAACCAAGTATTGTATGGTATCTGACCTGCTGCATAAACTAGAATTAAACCTAAATGTGTATTCAAAAGATGAAGTCTATATAATAATACGAAAGTTGCTGTCATTGATATAAAAGCTGGGAACATCTGTAATATAAGTATTGTCATCAAAGTTAGTTTTCTACCCTTGAATCTAAATCTTGAAAATACATATGCTGTAAGAGTTGTAAGCACAACAGAAAGACACATATTCGCTGTTGCAATCTTAAGGGTATTTAAATACCATTTTGGATAGTCAGTCTCAGTAAATAATTCTACATAATGCTTAAAAGTTGGTTCTTTAGGAAATAGTGAAGAACTGAATAAACTAGTACCTGGGTTAAGTGATGCCCCAATTATCCATATAACAGGAGCCAATACAATTATCGTTATAAATATTAAGAAAATATACACTATAGATTTCTGTACAAAATTAAATACACTAAAATTTTTATCTTTTTTTCCTACAGGTTCAATTTTTCTTTCATTATCCATTTTAACAGTCATTACATCATGTCCTCCTCTTTGAAGGATTTAGTTTTAGTAAAGGAATAAGCAGAAATTGATGCTATAAATATAAAGATAATCAATGTTACTGCTGATGCCATATGATACTGGTTATTATCCCTTGTCAACTTATAAATCCACGAAATCAAGATATCTGTAGAACCAGCATATCTATAGTTACTGTTGACTGGATTACCATCTGTTAATAGATAAATTACATTAAAGTTATTAAAGTTATATGCAAATGTCATAATTAACAATGGCGCTGTCTGGAATAATACCATTGGTAAAGTTATCTTAAAGAACTGTTGTACTTTAGATGCTCCATCTATTTCAGCCGCTTCATACATATCCTTTGAAATATTAGTTAATACCCCTGACATCAAAGCCATCCAATATGGTGAACCTAACCATATGTTTATAACAACTATCATAACTTTAGCTAAGAATGGGTCTGTTAGCCATGGTGACTTATCAAATCCCATAGTTACTAATAAATTGTTAACTGGTCCTGGCCCACTGAAAGCTAAACGCATTACAAGTAATGATATAAACGCTGGTATAGCATAGGGTAATATAAACATACTTCTCCAAAACTTTTTAATCTTAATGCCCTTTGCATTTACTAATAAAGCTAAAAACAATCCTACAAAATAGTTAGTCGCTGTTGCCAATAAAGCCCATATAACAGTCCATAGCCCTACCCCTATAAAAGTGTTATTCCATATTTTAAGGGATAAAAGATTCTTGAAGTTCTTTAATCCTACCCAATCTACTAGATTTCTTGGAGGCAAGTGATTAGGACTTGAATAATTAGTAAATGCTATACATATCGTGAATATTATAGGTAAAAGCGTGAAAAACATTATAAACACAAATGAAGGTGTTAACATGAATTTGTGAAAATGTCTTTCCCAAATATATTTTATATACTCTTTAGGAGTAAGTAGTGGTTTTCCTTCTTCTAATCTTTTTGCTGTCTTTTTAGCATCTACAATGTTTAAATAATAAACTATTCCAATTATAACTAAAGTAAGTATTGAGATGATACCATCAATCAATAGAAAAATTGAATGATGTCCATATGCGATACCATCTACAAAATACTGTGGAGTTTCACCTAATGTAAATAATCCCCACATACTATATCCAAAATAAGGTATAAAAAATACTATAACTAGAACCTCTATTAATGAGAATATAATACCCTTATATATTTCTTTGTTATAAAATTGTCCTAGTCCCATGAATAGTGTAGATAATAAGGCCGCTTTTTTTGACCTTTTCATAGTATTACCTCCTAGTTTTTTTAAGAAAAATCTAGCCATTTACATTTACCGTAAACGACTAGATTTTTCTTTATGATTGCTATTCTATATTATTCAGCAGCTATTGCATCTCTAACTACTTGAGCTGCATTCTTCAATGCTTCTTCAGGTGATACACCATCATTCCACATTGAAGCAAATGAGTTTCCGTATGGTTCCCATACATATCCCATTTGTGGAATTGATGGCATTGGAACTGCGTATTGTGCTTGCTCTAAGAATGGAGCTACAAATTCATCATTCTTAATTTCGTCAGCATCCATTAATGCTTTAACAGGTGGTATTTGACTAGTTATTTCAAATCTCTTTAGTAACATTTCATCAGAAGTAGCAAATTCAGCAAATAATTTAGCTGCCTTTGGATATTTAGTATATGCACTTACAAATAATGATCTGATTCCTGAGAAGCTTGATTGTTGCTTACCATCGAATAATTTTGGTAATGGAGCAATACCAAAGTTTACTCCTGATTCCTTTCTACCTTGTACAGCCCAAGGTCCATCGATGATAGCTCCTACTTTACCTTCATCAAATAAACCTTCCATAATTTGAGTTGTTGAGTCTTGTGAGTTAACTGGTAATATTTCTTTTAACTTAAGCATTGCCTTTGCACCAGCAATAGCTCCTTCAGAATCTATACCAACATCATTTTTGTCAGTTCCACCTTGGCCAAATATGTATCCGCCACCACCAGCTATAAAGCTGTGTGTATAGTAAGCGTTTCCAATGTCCCACATAAATGCAAATTTATTGTTGTTAGGGTCATTGTATTCTTTAGCCTTTTCAACTATTTCATCGTAAGTCTTTGGTGCTTCTGGGAATATATCTTTATTGTAGAATAATGCATAAGTTTCAATAGCAACTGGGAATCCATAAACTGTTCCTTGGTATGAAACACCATCTACAGCTGCTTTCATAAAGTCATTTTTAACTCTATCAGCTGCTAAATCATTTTCTTGAATTAATCCTGCTGCCACTAATGAACCAGTATGGTCATGTGGAGCAACAAATAAGTCTGCACCTATTCCAGCAGGTCCATCTTGTGCTAATCTTTCTTCAGCATCAACAGCACCTACTGCTTCATATTTAACTTTAACACCATATTTTTTCTCGAATTCTTCTGCTACATATTCAATCCATTCACCTTCAGGTCCTTCACTTTCCCAAACTAATAATTCTGCACCATCTTCAGGCTTTAATTCACCTGAATCTTGAGATTCATTATTTTCTTGATTTACAGGTGCAGGTTGGTCTTTTGGCCCACAGCCTACTAATGAGAATACTAACATACCTATTAGTAGTAGACTGAAAAATCGTTTCATAAAAATCCCCCTTACTTTTTATAATTTTTATTGTTGCATGTCCTCTCTGCAACCGTTTGCACAATTTAATTATAATCTATTTTTTGATAAGTGTCAAACAATTTTAATTATTTTATATTTAGTAAAATTTCAAAATTCCCCTTAGTTATTGTAGTTTTCAACACTCTGTCACAGTTGATTTTTTTATCTTTTACCAAATCTATATACTCTGTTCCATTCACTTTTAGTTGTATCTCTTTATCTTGATTAGAGTTATTAATAAGTACTATAATCTCTTCTTTGTCAGTCTCTCTTACAAATCCAACTACATCATCTAAGCCTTCAATCCATTTAAAATTACCTCTTCTTAAGGCTTCATGCTCGTTTCTTATTTTTATTAATCTTTTATAATGGTTTAATAAGTCTTTATTCCATTTATCCTCATTCCATTCCATTGTTCTTCTACAGTCTGGGTCGTCTCCTCCATTCATACCTATTTCTGTTCCATAATAAATACACGGAGCTCCCAAATAAGTTAACTGGAATACCGAAGCAAGCTTAAGACTTTCTTTATCTCCTTTTGCTTTATATAGAAACCTAGACGTATCATGACTATCTAATAAATTTAACATTACTTCATTTACTTGTTGAGTATTTCTTATTTGTGTTTCATTTATCAATTCTTTAAATTCTTTATTATTTAAGTTTCTATGTGCAAAGTATTGAATACATACTCGAGTAAAAGGATAATTCATAACCGCATCAAATTGGTCACCTAATAGCCAAGGTAATGAATCGTGCCATATCTCCCCTACTATATAAGCATCGCTTTTAGTTTTTTTAACAACTTTTCTAAATTCTCTCCAAAAGCTGTGGTCTATTTCATTAGCTACATCTAGTCTCCAGCCATCGATATCAGCTTCTTCTATCCAGTATTTTGCAACATTTAAAAGGTATTCTTTAACCTCTGGGTTTTCAGTATTTAGTTTAGGCATATATGGAGCAAATGCAAATGTATAATAATTAGGTGGGTCTGTTTCAATAGGCCATTCTCTTATATAAAACCAGTCATAATATGGAGATTTTTTTCCTTTCTTCACTACATCCTGAAATTGAGCAGAATAATATCCAATGTGGTTAAATACTGCATCAAGAACCACTTTTATTCCTCTTTCATGACATTTCTGTACTAATTCCTTCATAGTATTTAAATCTCCAAAGTGTGGGTCTATTTTCATATAATCTTTAGTATTGTATTTGTGGTTAGAATATGATTCAAATATAGGGGTTAAGTATATCGCATTTATTCCTAGGTCTGTTAAATAATCTAATTTATCTATTATTCCTTTTAAGTCTCCACCAAAGAAATTATCAGACTTTGGAGCTTCTCCCCACTTTTCTACTCCTTTTGGGTCATTGAATTTATCACCGTTATAAAATCTTTCAGGGAATATTTGATAAAATACTGCATCCTTTACCCATTCAGATACCTTGTGAATATCTATTTTATTTAAAAATGGATACTCAAAGAAATGCATGTATACCTCATCTTTGTCTATTTCATCAAAAAATCCCCATTCTGTATAGTAGTATCTTTCACTTTTGCCTTCTAAGATGAAATAGTATGCTAGTCTTCTGTATGGTGGTTTTATTTCTGCTATGAAGTAGTCAAAATATTTATCTGAACACTCTAATTTCATTTCTATTTCTCTGTTTTGTGACCATATATATTTATCTCCATATACTAGTATAACGTTTTCTAAATCACCTTTAGAAGCCCTTAGTCTAATATGTACGGTATCCTTATCATATGCATAGCAATAGTTGCTCTTTGGTCTATGGTAAATCCCTTGAAAGTTCATATTTTTCCTCCTATCTTTCCAGTTTTTGTAGTTCTATGAAATCGGTTGCACAATTTTGTAAGTTTGTCCGTATTTTTGTCTTAAAATCCCCCCTTGTATGTCTTTCTTTATCTTTTTCGCTAAAACTTTTTTCAAATAATTATGTATATTATAACATATCAAAGTGAAATTGAGAATTGATAATTGCTCCTCGCTTTCCACTATTGGCTTTTCGAAATTAACTGTAGCTCACATTTAAATGTGAGCTACATCATGTTACTTATTTTATCTTATTATCTATACCCTGGACCATACCCATATCCTGGGCCATAACCGAAACCTGGACCGTATCCATAACCTGGGCCATATCCAAAGCCTGGATATCTATATCTTCTTCGTCCAAATAGTCTTGATAAAAGAACTATACTAATTAAATCTCTAAATATCCTTCTTCTACCATAAAAAGGTCTTTGTTGTACTGATGACCTAGATCTTGGCCTTCTTTCGCCAGGATCTTGGTCTATTTCTGGGCATTCTTCTATCATTTTATCATAAACTTCATCTACCATTTCTTCTAATTCCTCTTCAGTTGGCATTGTGTAAACTGGCATATTATTCATGTACTTGTTAATACACTCTTCTACCATCGGATACATACGATAATAAATCTCCGGATATTGTACGTTGTCATACGTATAATCCATAAAAAAACCTCCTTAATTGTCTTTTTACTAACAGTGTATGAAAAAGTCAGTACTTTGCTACAATGAAAATCGCCAAAATATAATCCCCTGTAATAAACAGGGGAATTGGGTACAAACTTCTTTAATTTTTAGCAGTAAAAACAAAATAGTACTACTAGAAGTAAGAAGAAAAATAATAAACTGCTATCTGGATAGTAACCATCAGTCATTTACATCACTCCTATTAGAGTAAATTTAGATTTTCTACCAACTATGAATCAAACATAGCTGGTAGTCTTTTCATGTAGTACTTAGCATCCTCTGTATCCGTAGCAGTTACAGAATAATACAACTAATAATAGGAAGAAGAATAGTAATTCACTACCTCCGTCAAATAATCCTCCTAATAAACCTTTACCATCAGCCATTCTGTTTACCTCCTTCACGGTTATATATAATAGCCTATATCTTAGGCTACTATAATATATGTATATAAAACTATTTTCGTGAATAGGTTAACGGAAAAAAAAGCAGCAATACTGCTTTTTGCTACTAGAATAGGAGACAAAAAAGACTATATAAAAATTTGGGTCAGGTTTTTAAAACCTGGCCCTTTTAATAACTCCTAGAGTTTACTTTATTCTTTGTAATACTTCACATAAAAATTCAAATACTCTTTTTGTAGATGATACACTTAAATGCTCATCTGGAGTATGTACATCGTAAAGGTTAGGACCGATTGAAACCATATCTATATCGCCAAGTTTTTCTTTTAAGAAGCCACACTCTAAACCTGCATGAATTGCTTCTATCTTCGCTTCTTCACCATACATATCCTCGTAAACTTTAGCCATTAAATCTCTAATAGGTGAATCAACTTTGTACTGCCATTCAGGATAATCTGAAACTAACTCCATTTTAGCACCAACTAAATCACATATAGCCTGTACTCTTTCATTTATTTCATGTTTTAAGCTTTTAACTGAGCTTCTTACTGCACTACTGAATACAATTTCATCTTTTTCTGTAGTAAGTACTCCTATATTATTAGAACTTTCTACTAATCCCTCAACATCAGCACTCATTGTCTGTACTCCATTTGGTAGTAATCTAAGTATACTAATTAAACCTTTTTGAGTTGTTGTATTAAATACTTTCTCTACACCTTCTACATCTTCTAGATATACTTTAATATCAGGGTCAGCAGTAGCAAACTCATTTGAGAATACTTCCTGATATTTATTAACTAAAGCTTTTAATTCCTCTTCTTTTTCTGCTTTAATCAATATAATTGCTTCTGCCATTTTAGGAATTGCATTCATCTTTTCTCCACCATTTACATTAGCAATGTTAATATCTATTTCTCTACTAATTCCATCTAATATTCTTCCTAATAATTTTATTGCATTTCCTCTATTTTTATCTATTTCTATTCCTGAATGACCTCCTAATAATCCTTTTATAGCAAGCTTGTAAGTTAATTTGTTTTCGCCAGCTTCATTCCATTCTATCGGTAAGTGTACTATATTATTAACTCCTCCTGCACATGAAGTTAAAATTACTCCTTCTTCTTCTGAATCGATATTTATTAATATGTCTCCTGAAATATGTTCTGGATTAAGATTTAAAACTCCATCCATTCCTGTTTCTTCAGCTACTGTAAACAATGCTACAAGTGGAGGATGAGGAATATCATCTGATTCTAAAATTGCCATAGCCATAGCAACAGCTATACCATTATCCCCTCCTAGTGTTGTTCCTTCAGTTTTAATCATATCACCATCTACAACAACAGGAATTGAGTCTTTTGTAAAGTCAAAATCTAAATCTTCTCTTTTAGCACATACCATATCCATATGTCCTTGAAGTATTACAGTAGGTGCATTTTCATATCCTTCTGTTCCAGGTTTCTTTATAATTACGTTTAAACAATCCTCCTGAATTACCTCAAGTCCATTGTCTTTAGCAAACTCCACTAAGAAATCACTTACTTCTTTTTCATTACCTGAACCTCTAGGAATTTTAGTTAACTCCTCAAAATGTTTAAAAACAGATTCAGGTTGTAAATTTGCTAAAACTCTTGTCATACTTAACATCTCCTTTATTTATTTAATTTATATTTTTTAGGCCCTTTATTTAATACCTCTACTATAACTCCTTTTTCTAATAGTTTGTTTAATATATTGTCAGTTACTAATTTAGGATCATTTACTTGTATTTTATTATTACTCCAAAATAATGATGCCTTAGTACCTTTAATTAGCTCCATTAATTCGTTTTTGGTAAGATATTCTTTCTTTTTTAGCTGCTTTATTATTTTTGTCTCAATCTTTTTATACAATTTATCTAATAATTCTTGTGTCTTTTTCTGTTGCTTTACATAACCCCATGCTAACAAAAAAGCAAAGGCAGCAGCAAAAACAAGTACGCTTACTATAAAACTAATCATTGATATCACTTTCTTTTACAAGTTTTATAAACTTATTGTTTCTTAAAATATTAATATAAGTTACGAGACGCTCATAAAGAGGCTCTACTTCTTCTCCAAATTTTTCTTTAAATTTTTGTCCTATCTCTTCTATGTTCTTTGTGCCATCAATGCAATTCCAGATAAAACTACCGTATTTATCTAAATCTATTTTCATAAATTTAGGTGTATTGAAAAAAACTCTAACTATTCTATCTAACATACTATTTCTAAGTATTATAACTTGTACTAAACCCTCTTCATTAATCTTCCAATCAAACTTTTCATTTTTTAAAGGAATTAATTCTAGTAAGTTATCATTCTTGTTAATTTTTCGTCTCATAACTACACCCCATTCTTTATAAGCTGAAAAGAGGATATTTAAAAATATCCTCTTTTCTAATATAATTATATTTAACTTTTCCACTATATATTAAAGATTAACTTTTCTTTAATACTGAATATCTCATTAACATATAAGTTAGTGCTGCAAAGAAAGCTAGTGCTCCAAGCTGTCCTAAACTAAATCCAAATGCTAAGTCTATTCCAAGCACTGCAAATATTGCTAATAATATACCGATTAAGCCTTCTCCTGCAATAAGCCCTGATGCAAATAGTATACCTGAATCAATCTTAGCTTTAATTGTGCTATCTTCACCATCTTCTTTGTTTAGTTTCTTATCTAAGATACCTCTGATTACACCACCAACCATAATAGGTGTACTTAAGTGAATTGGTAAGTATAAACCTATTGCAATAGGAAGAACTGGTAAACCAAGTAGCTCAATTGCTACACCAATACCTACTCCTGTAAATACTAGGGCCCAAGGTAGATTTCCACCCATAACACCTTCAATAACTAATCTCATAAGTGTTGCTTGAGGAGCTGGTAGTTCTTGTGAGCCAAATCCCCATGCATTGTTTAATAGAACTAATACAAATCCTATTGCAAGAGCTGCAGATAAAGCACCTATCAATTCACAGTACTGCTGTTTCTTAGGAGTAGCACCTACTAAGAAACCTGTCTTTAAGTCCTGTGAAGTGTCACCCGCCATTGCAGCTATTATACAGATTATTGAACCTACAGTTAAGGTTCCAATCATTCCAACATGTCCATCATTTCCGCTTGCTTTAAATACTATAGCTGTAATAATTAAAGTAGCTATAGTCATTCCTGATACTGGATTTGATGAACTACCTACTAAACCTACAATTCTTGAAGATACAGTTGCAAAGAAGAAACCGAATATTGCAATTAATAATGCACCACCAAATCCAACAGGAATTATTGGTAACATCATCATTGCTAATACTACTGCTAAAGAGCCTATTAATACTACTTTCATTGATAAATCTCTATTGGTTCTTACATCTGAACCTTCACCTACACCACTTGAATAATTTTTCATTGCATCCTTAAACGTCTGTACGATCAAAGGTAATGACTTTATTAAACTAAAAATACCACCAAAAGCAACGGCACCTGCTCCGACATATCTTATGTAATAATCCCAAATCTCCCAATGGTCTAATTGATTTAATGGAACTGTAGCAGGGTACATTACAATTTCGCCCATGCTTCCTATATTAGCTATTAATGGAATAAGTCCAAACCAACCAATAACTGCACCTGCTAGCATATATGCAGAAATTTTAGGTCCTATAATGAAACCAACACCAAGTAACGCCGGTAGAACATCTCCACCTATAGCTGCACCTTTATATCCAGGTATAGTAGTTTCTATTTCACTTGGAAACAACTTAAATCCACCTGTTATAAACTTATAAAGTGCACCTATACCTAAACCAGCAAATGTAGTTTTAGCCTTTTCTCCACCTTCTTCACCGGCAAGTAAAACCTCGGCACAAGCTGTACCCTCTGGATAAGGTAAAACTCCATGTTCATTTACAATAAGTGCTTTTCTTAATGGAACCATAAATAATACTCCAAGTATTCCACCACATAAAGCAATAGCTGTGATTTTTAGCAAGCTCGGTGTTCCTATACCCCATTCAGCACTCCAAATAAACAGTGCTGGAAGTGTAAAAATCGCACCAGCTGCTAATGATTCACCAGCTGAACCTATTGTTTGAACCATGTTGTTTTCTAGTATAGATTCTTTTCTTAATATACCTCTTATGATACCCATAGAAATTACTGCCGCAGGAATCGATGCACTAATTGTCATACCTACTTTTAGCCCTAGATATGCGTTAGCTGCACCAAATACTACAGCCATTATAATACCAATAATGATAGATGTTAAAGTAAATTCTGGAAGAATTTTGTCTGCAGGAATAAACGGCTTAAATTCCTGTTTCGCGTTAGTTGCTTTTTCCATGTTTCCCCCTCCTATTATAATTTGTTTAGTAAAAGCTGGTATCGTATTCACCCCAAGGCCTTGGATTATATTAGATTTGGTGAATACAATTTCCTTTGTATGAATTTATAAACATTTCATACTATAATATTACACCATAAATAATTTTTTTACAAAATGTAACATTTAATTTTATCATGTTGCAATATTTTTTATTGTTTCAATTGTTCAAATTTTCAATTTCAGATGAGTTGTTAAGTTTTTTTAATACTTTTGGAAAAACATAAAAACGGGGTCAGGCCTGAATAAGTGAATAACTTTAAAGTTATTCACTTATTCAGGCCTGACCCC
>NZ_ARZA01000116.1 GCF_000387765.1 Caldisalinibacter kiritimatiensis | reverse complement strand
ATGAAATGGATTGAAGTCCAAATTAAAACTACTACTGAGGCTGTTGAAGCTGTATCAAATATTCTATATGAATCAGGGGTAGGTGGGTTGGTAATTGAAGACCCTAATGATATCATCATGTTAAATAAAAGTGAAGAAGATTGGGATTATGTAGATCCGGATTTATTAGAAAACGATTTTGAAGGGGTTATTGTAAAGGGATATTTACCAGAAAGTGAAGATTTAATAGATAAAATAGAGCTTATAAAACAAAATGTGGAAAAAATCCCTCAATATAATTTGGACAAAGGGTTAGGTGAGGTTACCACTTCTGAAGTATATGAAAAAGACTGGTCGGAATCATGGAAAAAATACTATAAGCCTAAGAAAATAGGAGAAAGAATAGTTATCAAACCATCTTGGGAAGAGTATAGCAAGAAAGATGATGAAATAGTTATAGAAATAGATCCAGGAATGGCATTTGGAACAGGAACACACGAAACGACATCAATGTGCTTAATACAGTTAGAGAAACATGTGCATAAGCATGATATAGTTTTTGATGTTGGATGTGGTACAGGTATATTATCAATAGCAGCAGCTAAGTTAGGAGCAATTAATGCGATAGGTGTAGATTTAGACGATGCTTCTATAATAGTAGCAAAGGAAAATGTAAGAAAAAATGGTGTATCTAATATTGTTCAAATAAGACATGGTGATTTATTAGATAAAGTAGAAGGTAAAGCAAATGTTATAGTAGCCAATATAATTGCTGAAGTAATTGTAAAGCTAGCTAAATATATTCCTGAATATTTATTAGAGGATGGAGTTTTTATTACTTCAGGAATTATATTGGAAAAAGAAAATTTAGTAAAAGATGCTTTAGAAAAGGAAGGATTACAAATAATAGATAGAATGGCAATGGGAGAATGGGTATGTTTAGCAGCAAAATTAAAAGAAGGGAATAATCATGCATAGATTTTTTGTAGACAAGGAAAATATAAAAGAGAATAAAGTGTTTATAGTAGGAGAAGATGTAAAACATATAACAAAAGTACTTAGATTAGGCGTTGATGATACAGTTGTATTGTGTGATAAAGAAAAAAATGATTTTACTGCAAAAATATCGAGGATAGAAAAAGACTATATTGAATGTGAAGTATTGAAAAAAACTAAGTCGAATAGTGAACCACCAGTTGAAATTGTTCTATATCAAGGGTTGCCTAAATCAGCTAAAATGGATTTAATAATTCAAAAATGTGTTGAACTGGGAGTAACAAAGATAGTACCAGTTTTAACAACTAGGACGGTTGTAAAGATTAAGAATACTAATAAAGAACAAAAGAAAATAAGCAGATGGCAAAAAATATCGGAACAAGCTGCTAAACAAAGTAGAAGAGGGATTATTCCTGAAATTGGAAATGTTATGACATTTGAAGAAATGATTTCGAATATAAAAAACGACGAATTTAGTTTAGTTCCTTATGAAGATGAAAATAGAATCGGTTTAAAGGATATACTAAAAAAGTATAATGGAAAAAGAGTAAATATAGTTATAGGTCCTGAAGGTGGCTTTGATGAATCTGAAGTTAATAAGTTGAAAAAAATTGGTGCTCATATAGTGTCATTAGGGCCTAGAATTTTAAGAACTGAGACAGCTGGATTTACGACTATAGCAGTAATTATGTATGAACTCGGAGACCTAGGAGTGATTTAAGTTGAATAAAGTGGCATTTTATACATTAGGATGTAAAGTTAATCAGTTTGAAACACAGGCAATGGTGGATTTATTTAAGAAAAAAGGATATGAAGTAGTTGATTCTGATGAAAAAGCTGATGTTTATATTATAAACACATGTACTGTTACCAATATGAGTGATAGAAAATCTAGACAATTTATTAGGCGTGCAAAGAGATTAAATAAGGATTCTATAGTTGGAGTTGTTGGGTGCTATCCTCAAGTTGCTCCTGAAAAGGTTCTAGAAATTGAGGATGTGGATTTAATTATTGGTACACAGGATAAAAGTAGAATTGTAGAACTATGTGAAGAAGCTAAAGAAAAAAATGAAAGAATAAATACTGTAGAAGATATAATGCAGATAAAAGAATATGAGGAGTTATCTATAGAAGATGTAAAAGGCAAAACAAGGGCATTTATCAAAATACAAGAAGGCTGTAATCAATACTGTTCATATTGTATTATTCCTTATGCTAGAGGGCCTATTAGAAGTAGGAAGCTTGAAAATGTTATTAAAGAAGTAAAAAAACTTGCTGATAAAGGATTTAAAGAAATTGTATTAACAGGGATACATGTAGCTTCATATGGAAAGGATATAGGTAATGTTAGTTTAATTGATGTAATAGAAAAGATTCATGAAATTGAAGGTATAGAAAGAATTAGATTGAGTTCATTAGAACCTACAATAGTTACAGAAGAATTTATGAAGAGAATTGTGAAATTACCTAAACTGTGTAATCATTTTCATTTGTCCTTACAAAGTGGGAGCAATTCGGTTTTAAAGCGTATGAATAGAAAGTATACTACTGAACAATACAAAGATATTGTCAACTTGATAAGAAAATATATGCCCGATGTAGGAATTACTACTGATATAATAGTTGGTTTTCCAGGTGAAACAGATAAAGAGTTTCAAGAAACGTATGATTTTGTTAAGGAAATAGGTTTTTCAAGAATTCATGTTTTTAAGTATTCACCACGAAAAGGGACTCCAGCAGCCAAATTTAAAGGTCAAATCAGTGGAGAAGTTAAAAGTGAAAGAAGTAAAAGGTTGATAGAGCTAGGTAGAAGACTTACAAAAGAATTTAATGAAAGATTTGTTGGGCGTATTACTGATGTATTATTTGAAGAGCAAGTAAATTCAAAAGAGGGCACTATTGGAGGTTACACTACAAACTATATAAATGTAATTGCAAAAGGAGATGTAAAATTGGAAGGAAAGATTCTTCCAGTTAAAATTGAAAAAGTACAAAAAGGAAGTTTATTAGGTAAAATACAAAAATGAAGGAATTTTAGCAGTTATATCGAATATAGAATTAATAAAGGCTGGTTTTATATTCTAGTATATATTATAAACTTCACTAGCTTTAGCTGAGGAGGTGAAATGCATGAATGACTGTATATTCTGTAAGATAGTTAAAGGAGAAATACCAGCTAATAAAGTATATGAAGATGAAAAAGTTATTGCGTTTGAAGATATTGAGCCGCAAGCACCTGTACATATATTAGTAATACCTAAAGAGCATATTACTTCAATTAATGATATTAATGAAGAGAATAGTGATATAATAGGACATATACATTTAGTAATAAAAACAATAGCGAAAGAAAAAGGAATTAATGAAAAAGGATATAGAGTAGTTACTAATAGTGGGAAAGAAGGAGGACAAACTGTATTCCATCTTCATTATCATTTACTAGGTGGTAGAAATATGATGTGGCCTCCAGGTTAAAACACTATTGCAAAATAATCATTTTTCGTATATAATATTTCAGTTGACAATTCCACTTACAGCATCTTTATTTAAGTTAAATATAGGGTTAGGATGCCGGGTGGGATGAGGGGAGGGAAAGTAGATGGCTGAGGTAAAAGTAAAGCAAAATGAATCACTTGACCATGCTCTAAGAAGATTCAGAAAACAATGTGCAGTTTCTGGAGTTTTAAAAGAAGCCAGAAAAAGAGAGCATTATGAAAAACCAAGTGTAAAGCGTAAAAAGAAAGCCGAAGCAGCTAGAAGAAAAAAAAGAAGAAGAAACAGATAAGAGGTGAAAAGCATGGCTTTGAAAGAAAAGTTAATGAATGATCTGAAGGCTGCAATGAAAGACAAAGATAAAGTGCGTAAAAATGTAATTACAATGGTTAGGTCGGCTATTAAACAAAGAGAAGTTGACGAAAGAGTTGAATTAGAAGATGAACAAATCATAGAAATTATATCTAAACAAGTTAAGCAAAAGAAAGACGCTATAGAAGAGTTTAATAAAGGTGGAAGAGAAGATTTAATAGAGCTTACACAAAAAGAAATAGATATTCTTATGGAGTATCTACCACGTCAATTAACTGAAGAAGAAATAGATGAACTAGTAAGAGAAGCTATTGATGCAGTAGGCGCTAATTCTAAAAAAGACATAGGTAAAGTTATGTCATATGTAATGCCAAAAGTTAAGGGTAAAGCCGATGGAAAAACCGTTAATAAAATAGTTATGCAACATTTACAATAAACAAAG
>NZ_ARZA01000115.1 GCF_000387765.1 Caldisalinibacter kiritimatiensis | reverse complement strand
CAGAAATCATAACTTCTAATCTATACAGTTGGTGACCTTTATTTAAATACAACTCAAATTCTTTGGTACCAATTCGTAAATTTGAATTAGATAAATCAATATGATAAGTAAAGCATTTAGAGTAGTTGAAATCTGTTAAGTTTTCTATGTTTTCTTTGCTAAAATATTCTTTTATATGTTTTAACCAGTAATTTTTATCTATATACTTATTTGCCAAGTAAGAGAAATCATAATCACTGTATAAAGTTCTAATAGAATTATTAATGTTGTGCATATGTATAAACTCCTTTAGATTAAATTAATCAACAGAATATAGGTAATAAATATAATAAGCTAGTTTTTATCTAATTACTGAGATAAATCTTACTGAGATAAATCCAGTTAGCACTAAACACCAAAATGAATCATATATTTATTCTCTTGTTTTGCTTTTCTGATTAATTTCAACAACTCCATAAGGTTATAATCTTGTTTAATTCTAGGATCATTAGAAACTATAGTTTCAAATATTGATAATGATTCCGGTGGTATTAATGTAACTCCATGTCGATCTAAAGCCACACTAGGCTTATTCAAATCACCACCTACATATGTTTTCATTTTGTTTAATTCTTCCCACCAATCATCGATATAAATATCATCATCAATTGTTACACAATTATATTTTTCTGGTTCATATTTAATATATTCCTTATTCTTATTTATCTTGTCAATAATTCCTAATTCAATAGGAGTCAATCTATCACCTCCTTTTTTAGTTTATTGTATTTATTAACTCTATATTATCAAAATATTAGAATTAAAGTTTCCTGGTGTCCAAAGATTTAATAAGTCTGATGGAATTTCTCGACTTCCAGTGGATACAAGGCTAGATACAAAAACATTTTCTCCATCTTTAGCTGACTATGTTATTTTTATATTTTCTTTACAAGTTAATAAATGTATTTCTGTAATACTATAAGTGCTAGTTCCTGGCCTAACAATAGTTACATTAAAGTTTTTCTTAATTTTCTGCTGCAACTCAATCTAACACCACTTTATTAGGTAGTATGTTTTGTGGGGTTATTAGGTTGCTTTTAGAAGATTGGATTTTATTAATTTCAATTTCAGTATTATTATTTGATTTACCCAAAATTTCATCCTCGTATCCCTGTACATATCTAACTAACTCTTGTTTTTCTACATTACTCTCTGCATTTGCTACATCAATGGAATTAGCTCCAATTAATATAGTAAATATACTTAATATACTTATTAATTTTAATATCAATTTTTTCATATTCTTTTATCCTCCTTCTATTTTCTTTGTAAAAGTATGACATTTCCCTTATAAAATAATTCTATCAAATCTATAAACAAGCTTGTCCACAGATATAATTTTACCCCCACTCCAAATTTGCCAATAATTTCTTTGTAAATATTTTCCGACATAAATTGATAGAATATTATTTTTTCAAACAAAAACAGCCAAAGTGACTCCATATCACCTCGACTGTCTTATTCATAATCTATTCAATTACAACCTCCATCTCCGTCCCATCAAGCAAAATTACAATTATTTTCTCTCCTTCAAATACCGTAATCTTCTGGGCAATACTAAAGAATAAATTCATATCAATTTTTTCTATTGGTTTTGAATTTTTAGAATTTCTATGAACTATAAATAATAGGTTTTTCAGTTTTTTGGTTCTAAATAATTATTTTAGTGGGTAAGGTTCACATCTTACTTTATAAACACGTGCCAATCTATTGTTAGATTTTCTAGTCTAATGTTTCAATGACTATCTCTTGTTTTTTACCATTATAGTAAACTTCTATTTTTTTTGGTTTTGAATCTAGACTTAAATTTACAATTAATTTATTATTGACATAAACATCGTCAATTGCAAGTTTATCAATAAAATTAACAATTAATTTGCCTTTTACTATCTTTGCATTTGCTTCTGTATTAACGTATAAATTTTTACCATGGTTTTTATTAAATAGTATTAGTAGCTCAAACGAATCTGAATGATCAGTTTTATAAATATGTATACCATTACTTTTTTCTTTGCTATCTATCCATTTTTTTTTCTTATCGCTTAAATTTACCGTATTATCAATTATTTTTAAATCCACCTTGTTTTTTTGATCATTATACATATAAGTAAATACTGTCAAAGCTATTAAAACAACCATGCTAATTATTATAATTACTTTTTCTTTCAATTGTATTCCTCCTATTTGCCTTAAAATTATAAAAAGGTGGACTATCGGGAAAATTTCTAAAATACAAAAAGGCATTTTATTAAATCAGAGTAATTTAAATATTTCAATAAAATGCCTTTTTATTTTAAATGCACATCAATTTATCGTATAGTGATTAATCATGTAACCAGATTATATCAGAAGATTTATTTGTCAACTTTTCTGAAACACGATCTTTTATTGTATCATCTGATAAAACTGGCCAAATTTCATACCAACTAACACATTCAAGCCCCTCAGCGTTATTATGTAAATCCATTTCTCTATGCTCATACTCATAGTATCCATCAGCTGCCTTCTGATTTAATTCCTCTTCTGATTTTTCTTCATGTGCAGTAGAAAAAGCTTCTGCTATATGCTCATCCAAACGGGCATCCATTAATGCATTCCACATTGCATGTCTATAACCGTCAGTTTTGTCACCAAGACCATTATACCCAAACTTTTCTTTTGTGTATGTATAAGCTTGCTGAGAACACGAATTAACTATTACTGCTTCTGCTGGGTAAAGAACTACAAGAACTTTTTCGGCTGTAGTTAATCTTGCCCAATCATCATACGATATTGCATATACCGTATCAACGAATGACAAGCCTAATTTTTTTATTTTTTTCGGTTTTTCTTTTAATCCAGTAATAGAATTAAAATGCTTTACTATGTGTTTAGTATCTTTAGATTTATTAGTTTTCTTATATTTTTCAATATCTTTACACAATTGTACAAAATTATAATTTACGGGATATCCATCTTTTTTTAATATATCTACCGCCTCTTCAACAGAAGATAGTTTTATAGTTTTAAATTTCATTTCTTTAGATTTCTTTTCAGATTTTGCTAATATTCTATTGACCATTTTTTCTGCTTGAACGATTTCTTCATCAGTTTCAGCATATTTCATATCAGAATTAGCACCGTATGAAAAAGTAAATCCTGAAACTACTAACGTAAAAACTAGTAATGACAGTAAAATCTTCTTCATAATTAAATCAACTCCATTCTTATATTTTGCATTAAGCGTGGTTAGTACATAGATTCAACAGTTCGCAAACTCATTGTATTAAAATAGCGATAAGCTTTTAGAGTTCCTTCATCTGGATATAGTAGGACATGCCATATACCCCACAATACAATAACGTTTTAATTATAGAGTACTTACCCCTTAAATAACTTTATCAACTACATAAACAAGCTTGTCTACAGTAATTATTCTACCCCCCCCACTCCAAATTTGTCATAGCTCGTTGCAGAACTCTACAACTCGCATAAATACTGCATTTTATTTATTTAAATGGA
>NZ_ARZA01000114.1 GCF_000387765.1 Caldisalinibacter kiritimatiensis | reverse complement strand
ATTGAGCTACCCAGGAATGATACCCAATCTAGCAGCGACCTACTCTCCCAGGACGTCTCCATCCAAGTACCATCAGCGCTGGAGGACTTAACTTCCGTGTTCGGAATGAGAACGGGTGTAACCCCTCCGCTATTGCCACTAGATTGCTGTTTATCATCAGCGACAAGCTCAATTTTATCAAAGATTTTTGAACTTGTCAAGTGTTTTTTTGAAAAAATTATACTTTCAAAACTACATAGTGGATATATTTGGTCAAGCCCTCGACCAATTAGTACCA
>NZ_ARZA01000113.1 GCF_000387765.1 Caldisalinibacter kiritimatiensis | reverse complement strand
GAACATATAAATATAGTTTATAAAAGAAAATTTAAGAAAATACAGATTGATTATCTTGTCGTTTTATTGACAATAATAGTATAGGACAATTATAATAATAACAAAGAAATAAGTTTCTAGCAATTGGGAAAAAGTATATATTTAACATAATATGAAAATTATATGTTGTAATAATGTTAACAAAAGTAGCAAACTAAATATATTGAAATTAATGAGATAATAGGGGGGGAACCCATTTTGCATATAGAATGTTTTGAATACTTTCATAAGGTTGCTAAGGCTAAGAGTATTTCAAAGGCTGCAAGTGATGCTCATATTTCTCAGCCAGCTCTTAGTCAACAGATTCAAAAACTAGAAGAAAGCTTAGGATATGAATTGCTAAAAAGAAGTAATAAAGGAGTAGAATTGACAGAAAAAGGATTGATAGTTTTAAAATATGCTGATAATCTTGTAAGAACTTATGAAGCTATGATGGAACATTTAAAAGAGGATTCGGAAAATGGTGGAACTATTAAGATAGAAGCATGCTGGCCAATAGCCACTTATGCATTACCATGTGTTTTGTATAAAATAAAGAATAAATTTCCACATCATAATTATGAATTAATATCAAATTCATTTGAAGCAATAGAAGAGAATATTAGAAATAATATTGCGGATATAGGGGTTGTTTATGGGAAACCAAATGATAGTTCTTTAGCTTACTATGAAATAGGAACTGATAATCTTGTTTTAGTAGCATCATATGATTATAAAATAGATGATGAAATAAAATTTGAAGATTTTTTAAAATACCCATTTGTTTTACTAAATGATAATCTAAATATTGAAGAAATTTTATTAGATAAGATTAAAAGTTTAGGACATCAACCTGATGAATTAAATATTCTTTATAAAAGCGATTCAACTGAATCCGTTAAATCTTCTATTTTTAAAGGATATGGAGTTGCTTTTCTGCCTTATATTTCTATAAAAAAAGAATTATATGAAAAACGATTAAAGTTAATAAAAATCTCAGATTTTTCTTTAGAATATAAAATGTATTTAATAAATGAAAATAATAAAAGAATGAGAAAAGCAGTTAGCGAATTCATTGAGTATTTTAAAGAAATAGGGAAAGAAAGTTTGTGCTAACATTTAGTAATAGTTATTTCCCAAACACCATTAATTACTTCATCAACGTTATATTCTACGTCATATTTTTTTAATAGTTCAACAAGAGATTCCAAGGTACAGCTATGATCTGTTACTATCATAAAAGATTCTCCAGACTTCATATTATGAAGTTCTTTTTTTGCTTTTATAACTGGAATAGGACACACATCACCTAAACAATCAATCTTCTTCATAGAAATTCTCCTTTATTATAAGCTAATAATTATTATATCATATTTTTATGTTATAATGTTACAGAAATAGATAAAGTAAAAATTTAAATATAAAATATGGAGATGTTGAAATGACAAGGTTGCTTATTACTGGTGGCGCAGGTTTTATAGGTTCAAATTTCATAAAATACTTATTTAAAAATAATAATGATATAAGCATTATAAACGTAGACAAGTTAACGTATGCTGGGAATTTAAAAAATCTTGAAGAAATAAAGAATAATGACAATTATACTTTTATTAAAGAAGATATATGCAATAAAACTAGTATGAAATATATTATCAATTTTTATAAACCAAATTATATAATTAATTTTGCTGCAGAATCACATGTAGATAGAAGTATCGAAAGTAGTGAAGAATTTATAAAAACAAATGTATTAGGTATACAAGCATTGTTAGAATGTTCATTAAATAGCAAAATAAATAGATTTATACAGATTTCAACCGATGAAGTATATGGGTCAAATGAAACAGGTTTTTTTAACGAAAAATCAGTATTGAAACCTAATAATCCATATGCTGCTAGTAAAGCTTCTGCAGATTTATTGGTACAATCCTTTCATAATACCTATGGGCTACCGACAATAATAACTCGGTCAAGTAATAATTATGGACCTCATCAGCATAATGAAAAGCTCATACCGAAGGTCATTACAAACTGTTTATACAGAAGAAAAATACCTATTTATGGAGATGGTACTAATATTAGAGATTGGATTTATGTTATGGATAATTGTGATGCAATATATAAAGTATTGAATAAAGGTGCTAGTGGTGAAGTTTATAATATAAGTAGTAATAATGAAAAAAGAAATATTGATATAGTTAGAATTATTATAAAAAAAACTAAAGAAATATTACAAACTAGAGGTTTAGATATCAATGGTGTTAGTGAGGATTTAATTGAATTTGTAACTAATAGAAAAGGACATGATAAAAGGTATGGAATTGATTCTAGTAAATTAAAGGATACACTTGGTTGGAATCCTATAATACAATTTGAAAGTGGAATAGAAAAAACAATTGAGTGGTATATTGATAAGGAACTTAAATAAAGGTAAAGGCTCTTGGGAGGGAAGTGTATGAAAGGCATTATATTAGCAGGTGGCAAAGGAACAAGATTATTTCCTTTAACTAAAAGCATAAATAAACATCTTTTACCTGTTGGAAAAGAGCCTATGATATATAATCCTATAAAACAATTAGTATCAGCAGATATTAAGGATATTTTAATAATAACAAGTAGAGAAAATATGGGAAATATGGTTAATCTTTTGGGAAGTGGTAGAGAATTTGGTTGTGATTTTACTTTCAAAGTTCAGGAAGAACCTAGAGGCATAGCAGATGCTCTTTTATTAGGGGAGAAATTTGCTTCTGGAGATTTAATTACTGTGATTTTAGGTGATAATATTACTACTAAAAGCATTAAACCCTATGTGAGTAAATTTAAAAAACAAAAAAACGGTGCTAAAGTATTACTAAAAGAAGTTTTAGATCCATATCACTTTGGAATAGCAACATTAGATAAGAAAAAAATTATTAACATACAAGAAAAACCTACTATCCCTCAAAGTAATTATGCTGTTACCGGTATATACATGTATGACAGTGAAGTTTTTGATATTATTAAAGATATTCCTTTATCACCTAAAGGAGAACTTGAAATAACTACAGTTAACAATGTGTATATTGATAAAGGAAAATTGACATATGATTTTTTAGATGGCGATTGGATAGATGCAGGAACAATAAAATCTTATAAACAAGCTAATGAGATGCTTTACAAAATAAACAATAGAATTAACAACGGTGATTATGATGAAAATACCATTTAATAAAATTTATTTAACTGGAAATGAGCTTAAATTTATTGAGGAAGCCTTTAATAAGGAAAGTGTTAGTGGAGATGGATACTTTACTTCTAAAGTATCTTCTTTCCTTGAAGAAGTATTTTCAATACCAAAGGTTCTCATGACAACTTCTGCAACACATGCATTAGACATGGCTATGATGCTTATAAATTTAGGACCTAAAGATGAGGTAATAATGCCTTCATTTACTTTTCCATCTACAGCAAATTCTGTGATGCTTCAAGGAGCAACACCAGTATTTGCTGATATATTACCAACTACTCTGAATATTAATCCCGATGATTTAGAAAAAAGGATTACAAAAAATACTAAAGCAATAATTCCAGTTCATTATGGTGGAGTAGGATGTGAGATGGACAGGATAATCAATATTGCTAATAAATATAATCTTTATATAATCGAAGATGCTGCTCAAGCAGTTAATTCTAAGTATAAAGATAAATTTTTAGGAACTTGGGGACATTTAGCTTGCTATAGTTTTCATGGAACTAAAAATTATATAAGTGGAGAAGGTGGGGCATTAGTTATTAATTCTAAAGATGATAAGTTAATTGAAAGAGCTGAGATTATAAGACAGAAAGGAACTAATAGAAATAAGTTTTTAAAAGGGGAAGTAGATAAATATACATGGGTAGATATTGGTTCTAGTTATACACCATCCGATATTTTAATGGCACTACTATATGGACAGTTACAACATTTAGATGTTATAAAAGAAAGAAGAGGGAAAATAGTTCATTATTATATTGATGGCTTAAATAGACATTTAGAATCTGGCTTAATAAAGGGAATGACATCTTTATGGGAACATCAAGATTCAAATCATCATCTTTTTTATATTATATTAGATAATGAAACAATTAGAGATAAAGTAATAAACAAATTAAGAAATGTTGGTATATATGCAGCTACTCATTTTGAGCCATTACATAGCTCTTCCATGGGACAAGGGTTAGGATATAAATTAGGGGATTTGCCAATAACAGAAAGAGTTAGCAAGACACTATTGAGGTTACCATTATATACAAATATGACTATTGAAGAAGCAGATTATGTAGTACATCAATTAGATGAAATATTAAAGGAGATTTAAAAATGTGGAGTAGTGGTTCTGTAGTAATTCCTGTTTATAATAGTGAAGATTCTTTAGACGAGTTATGTCATAGGTTATCTCAAGTATTAAATAATATCTTTAAGAAATATGAGATTATTTTAGTAGATGATTATAGCACAGACAATAGCTTTTTAAAGATGAAGGAGATTTATAGTAAAAATAAAAATATTAAAGTTATAAAACTTAAGAAAAATTTTGGTCAGCAAAATGCAATAAAATGTGGATTTGAATTTGCTACTAATGATTATATAATTACTATGGATGATGATTTGCAGCATCAACCAGAAGAAATAATAAAAATAATGAAAAAAATGGATGAAGGCTATGATGTTGTATATGGTATAGCTCAAAAAAAAGAACATAATTTTTTAAGAAATTTTGGTTCAAAGATGACTAATTTTCTATTTAATATTATTTGTCAAAAACCAAAGGATATAAGAGTTAGTAGTTTTCGTTGTATTAAAAAAGATATTTTAGAAGAAATAAAAAGGGATAAAACTCCCTTTGTATATATAACTGCTATAACACTTAAAATTACTAGAAATATAGGGAATGTATATGTTGAGCATAAACCGAGGAAATATGGTAGCTCCAATTATAATTATTTAAAGCTTATCAAGTTATTTACTAAACTTTTTATATATTATTCAGATTGTAAACTTATTAATAAATTTTTGAAATCGGGGCCTCAGTTTCAAATATATAAAAGCTATCTTTAAGGATACTAGAAAATAAGGAGACTAGAAAAAATGAAACTTTTAATATTAGGTGGAGGAAATAATCAGATTAATGCCATAAAACGAAGCAAAGAAAAGGGAATTACCACTATAGTTTCAGATTATTATGAAGATGCACCGGGTAAAGAGATTAGTGATTATGGTGAGTTAGTTAGCACCTTTGATGTTGAAGGAAACATGAAAGTAGCTAAGAAATATGATATTGATGGTATTATGACCATAGGGACTGATCAACCAATTTATACAGTAGCTAAAGTAGCAAATGAACTAAAAATTCCTTCATTTTTGAGTGTTGATACTGCAAAGGCAGTTACAAACAAAAGAGTAATGAAAAAAGTTTTTGATGATAATAATATACCAACTGTAAACTATGTACTTATCAATAGAAACTTCAAAGAATCAGAACTAAAGAATATTAAGTTTCCAGTTGTTATAAAACCTGTTGATAGTCAAGGTCAAAGAGGTATTTTTAAATTAAATTCCATAGATGAAATAAGGGAAAAGATTGAAGACACATTAAGCTTTTCTAGAGAAGATGTAGTATTGGTTGAAGAATATTATAAAAGTGAAGAGATTACTGTAAGTGGTTGGGTACATGAAGGTAATACTCATATAATTTTAGTTACTGATAGAGTTACATTTACTAGTAATAAACATATTGGAATATGTTTAGCACATGACTTTCCTTCAAAATTTTTGTATGAATATCATGAGGATATTTATGATATTACAAGGCAAATAGTTGAAGCCTTTAAGATTAAGGAAGGGCCTATTTATTTTCAGATGCTGATAGGTAATGAAGGTATTAAAGTTAATGAAGTAGCTTGTAGAATTGGTGGAGCATACGAGGATCAATTAATTCCTTTACTAACAGGGATAGATATTTTAGATATGGTTATAGATTATTCATTAGGCAAAAAAGTAGATTGTACAAAGCTCCAAAAATATGATTTACTAAAAAACAATAAGAAAGCATCTGTTCAGTTGTTTTTTGCAAGACCTGGTAAAATTAAAGATTTAAGTGATTTAACAGAAATTAATAACTTACCAGGAATAGTAGAGGCAAAATTCAATTTTAAGGTTGGAGACGAGCTAAAGAAAATCGTAAATGCTACTGCTAGAGCGGGATATATGATTATTGTTGGAAAAGATAATGAAACTCTTGCAAATAATATAAACAGAGCTTTTAAACATTTAAAAATATACGATGAAGAGGGAAATAATCTTGTAACACAGTATAAAATATATTAACTAGGAGATGAAGAGACCTATGAAAAGAATTACAAGAAACAAAAGTTTATACTTTCTATTAGTGGTGTTTGTTACGTTATTTTCATTAAGTGGATGTAAATTCAAGAAAGATATATCACAAAATAATGAAATAAGAATAGCTGAACAATATGGTTTAGCATATGCTCCACTTCAAATAATGAAGGTTAAAGGAATTATGGAAAAAAACTTACCAGGGGCACGAATAACATGGAAACAAATGGGGAATACTGCAGCGATAAGAGAGGGCATGATAGCAAATCAAGTAGATATTGGATTTATGGCTATTCCACCGTTTTTGATTGGTTTAGATAAAGGAATGAATTGGAAAATTGCCAGTGGATTATCCTCTATGCCTATTGGATTAGTTACTTATAAAAGTGATATAAAATCTATCAAGGATTTTACATCAAATGATAGAATTGCTTTACCACAACCTGGTAGTATTCAGCACATACTTTTATCTATGGCTTGTGAAAAAACTTTTAAGGACGCACATAAACTTGATAATTTATTAGTTACTATGGCACATCCTGATGGTATGAATGCTTTATTAGCTAAAAAAGATATAACTGCTCATTTTACTTCTCCACCTTATATTTTCAAAGAGTTAGATAATGAAGGCTTTCATCAAGTATTAACTGGTAAAGAAGCTATGGGTAAAGATTTTACTTTTATTATTGGTGTAACAACAAATGAGTTTCACGATAAAAAAACTGTTGAATATAAAGCTTTTGTAGATTCTTTACATGAAGCAATTAGATTTATAAATGAAAAACCTGAAGAAGCAGCAGAAATTTTAGCTGGTGAATATGACTTACCAAAAGAAGAGATATTAACATACATTACAGCCGATGAAACAGTATATAGTAAAGAAGTAAAGGGATTAAAGGATTTTGCAGATTTTATGGAAAGAAATAACTATATATCTAAGTCTTTTGAAAATCTAGAAGAAGTATTATGGGAAGATGTTAGTTATGAAAAATAAATTTATTCATAATAAATTTATTTTACGGATTTTTTGGATATTAATATTTGCATTGATATGGCAAGGACTTGCTATGAGTAAAGTATTCAATCCCACTTCTTTTCCTAGGATAGAGACAATTTTGTATTCCTTAACAGATGATGTATTAAAGGGAGATATGATTTTTCAAACTTTATATTCATTAAGTCTCATTTTAAAGGGGTTAATAATAGGACTATTAATTGCTATTATACTATCAGGACTTTCAATGCAATCAAAGGTTTTTGAAGGATTAGTTGAAACTATCATATCTATTGCTCATCCTTTACCTGGCATAGCTTTACTTCCATTAGTCATTCTTTGGCTAGGTATTGGTGAAAAGGCTATTATTTTTATAATAGTACATTCAGTATTATGGCCATTAATACTTAATTTACTTACGGGTTTTAAGTCAATTCCTAAAATATATAGACAAATAGGAAAAAACTGTGGATTAAATACTTTGGGGGTTATTAGACATATATTAATTCCTGCTTCATTACCTTACTTTATAACAGGTTTAAAGATAGGATGGGCAAGAGCTTGGAGAGCAGTTATAAGTGCAGAAATGGTTTTTGGTGCAGTTGGAGGTACAGGTGGCCTTGGATGGTTTATTTTTAAAAAGAGAGTATTTATGGATTCACCTGGATTATTTGGAGGATTAATAGTTATTATATTTATAGGAATAGTTGTTGAGGATTTACTTTTCGATAGAATTGAAAAAATGACTATTAGAAAATGGGGTATGACTATATGAGTGCATTACTTGAAATAAAGGATTTGTCTAAGTCTTTTATTAAAGATAACAAGAAAGTAAATGTACTAAATAAAGTAAGCTTTAATGTAAAAAAAGGAGAATTTATTTCTATAGTAGGACCTTCAGGCTGTGGAAAATCAACACTGTTAAGTTTAATTGCAGGATTTGATAAATATGATGAAGGAAGTATTCTTTTAGAAGGTAAAAAAATATTAGATCCAAGTCCTAAATGTATGATGGTATTTCAAGATTTTAATCAACTTTTTCCTTGGAAGACAGTTTTGGAGAATGTTTTATTTCCATTAAATATTAATAAAAAAGATATAGAATTAAAAAAAAGAATAGAATTGGCTAAAGAGTATTTAAAGATGGTTAAGTTAGAGGGGTATGAAGATTATTATACACATGAGATATCTGGAGGAATGAAGCAGAGGGTAGCTATTGCAAGGGCTTTAGTAATGAAACCAGATATCTTATTAATGGATGAACCCTTTGGTAGTTTAGATATTCAAACTCGTACGGAGTTGCAAAATATTTTAATTCAATTATGGAAGGAAACAGAAGCTACTATTGTTTTTGTTACCCATGATATAGAAGAAGCAGTTTTTGTATCAGATAGAATAATAGCAATGGGCAAATCATCTAATGGTATTAAAGATATAATAGTAAATAATCTAGATAGGCCAAGGGACAGATTAAGCACTAGCTTTATTGAAAAAGTAAAAGAACTTCATAATAAAATAAAGGAATAAAAAAAAGTAACCTTGTAAGCTATTACTCGGTTACTTTATATATTTTTATCCACCAATCTCTAGTATGAATGTATCTTGCTATTCGAATTCCATACATATTATCTTTAAATTCATGGACAAGGGTACATTTAGTATCTATAAATTTTTTCATATCTTCATAATAATAATAAGTATTTCCATATATTGAATTCCATACAGGTCTAGTATTATATATAAAATCCATTTCCTCTGAATATATTATATATTTAATGTCATGGAAATATATATATTCTGAAAAGCTCATATCATGTTCTTTTAATAAAGCAAGATTTCTATAATCATATAGCTTTCCGTTTTCAAAATAATATTCACAATTCAAATTAGCTAAGACTGTATCATTCTTTTTTACCACTTTTCCTATTTCGTTAAGGTAATCATAATAACTATCACCTAAGTATGGAAGTATGTTACTAGTTGTATTAATGATAAGGATGATACACAATAAAGCTATATATAGTAATTTGAATTTTTTTATGTCCTTTATTATATAGGTTGTTAATATATAAAATGATGGAAAAAGGAATATCACACTTGTTGCATTGAATCTACCTATAATAATTATCCCAGCATTTATGGCTAAGATAACTAAAATGATAGAAAGAAAATTATCTTTATTAGAAGTTTTTTTACTAAAAAATAGCTTAGCAAAGGCAGTAAGAAATACTGCGATAAATAAATAAAACTGAAATTTTATATTAGGTGTATAGTATGTACCACTGATACCGTAATAAAGTTTTAAGTAAAAATTTTTTATTTGTTTAATTTTAGATGTTATAGGTTTATTTACTCCAAATTGTTTTCCATAACTGAAGTAATTGTTTATAAAATTAGGATCAAATTTAAAACTAAGAAAGACAAAGAACAAAGCAAATAAAGAAACCACTACAATGTATATTGTAAGATTTTTAAATTTTAATTTTTTTGTGATAAAAATCTCATATAAATATAAGAATACAAATGGAAGAGAAATTATAAAGCTGTTTGGATGTATACCTATACTTGTTCCAACTAGAACGCCTATCATTATGTCTTTATAATAATTTGATAACCTATTAGTTTTATAGAAAATATATAGACCAATTGTAAGGATAAATAGCAGTATTATTTCTTGTCTAGCAAAATGGGATGCATAAATAAATTGAATATCTATTGATAATAAGAAGGTTGAAAACAAAGCTAATTTCTCTGATTTCAATAGAATATAGCAAAGCTTATAAAAAAAGAATAATGTCAGAGTTCCCATAATTAAAGATAATAATCTAAAGGTAAAAATATCATATCCAAATAGTTTTAAAAATAATATTTGTAATAAGTGGAATAAGGATTTAATTGCATGTGGATTTCTTTCATATAAATCAAAAAATGTTTCTGTAACAGCAAAACTTTTTTTTTCCATAATATTTCTAGACAAGCCACTAAGCCAAGGTTCATCTGAATGAACAAAAGGAAACTTAGTTAAAAACATTAAATTTATTATAAAATAAAGTATTAGAAGTCCTATAATGACTTTTTTGTTAAAATTATATCTTGTTTTAACCATTTTTTCACCTCGTAATTAATAATAAATATCTAATTTTAACATTAGAATTTAATAAAAAACAGATGACTTCCAATAAATTATAACATTGCCCTTAGATTATATTAATAGTATAATTGTATTTAATAATCAAATACTATATTTCAAATATTTATAACAAAGATTTCTATTTTTAAGG
>NZ_ARZA01000112.1 GCF_000387765.1 Caldisalinibacter kiritimatiensis | reverse complement strand
TTAAATGAAAAAGAAACCTAAAATTGGATTAGCATTAGGTTCTGGTGCGGCAAGAGGACTAGCACATATAGGCGTTTTAAAAGCATTAACTGAAAATAATATAGAAGTTGACTATGTGGCAGGAAGTAGTGCAGGAGCACTTATAGGTAGTGTTTTTTGCTGTGGTATCGACCCATATACAATTGAAAAAATAGCAGTTCAACTTGATAGAAAAATTTGGGTAGATTTAACTGTTCCTAGACGCGGTTTTATAAAAGGTGAAAAGGTTGAAGAGATGATTAGATTATTAACAAGAAGTAGAAACATAGAAGACTTAGAAAAAGGATTAGCTGTTGTAGCTACTGATTTAAAAACTGCGGATAGTTATATATTTACTGAGGGACCAATATATAAAGCCGTTAGAGCTAGTATATCTATTCCTGGAGTTTTTGTTCCAGTTAGATATAAAGATATGGTTTTGGTAGATGGTGGAGTGATAGACAGAGTTCCTGCAACTGTAGTAAAGGATATGGGAGCAGATATTGTAATAGCAGTAGACGTGGGATTTACAACAGAACAAAAGAGAATAAATCATATTTTTGATGTTATTTTACAATCAATAGATGTTATGGGGAAACAGATTTTATCTAACAGTATTATTCACGCAGATGTAGTAATAAAACCACCTGTTTCTCATATACCGCCTTCAAGATTTGATTTAGTAGAAGAATGTGATGAAATAGGGTATAAGGCGGCACTTGAAAAGATTGATGACATAAAAAAAATGATAGCTGAATTTGAAAATTGATTATTACATAACCAAGTAAAAACTAAAGTTAAGGGTAGAGACCCTCAACTTTAGTTTTACACATGATAAGCTGATTATTTAGTCTTAATATAAGGTGATGTTAAAAAATCAAGATTGGTTTTAACACCATTATAATTAGTCAATCCAAGAAAATATAAATTAGTGGCATTTATATCATACTCAATCATTCTATTGAGCATTGCTTTTTTTAGTTTTTGATAGTTTGCAAACTTAGTTATTATAGGAATATTTGAGTTTTCTTTTATTTTTTTTAATATAGTCAATCCTTTTTGATTGCTAGCTAGTACTCTTATATATTGAGGGCCATGTTTATGTAACTCTAAAAAAGAATTACCACTTATTTTGAGTAAAATATGTAATAGTATTCGTTGTAATCTTGTATATGTATATCTTTTGGTTTTAATACATTTAATAATTTCTGAAATTGAATCCTTTTCATATCCGCATTTAATAATACGATTTTCAAGTCCTTCTTCAACATCTAATATATTACTAATTTCTTTTTTTTCAATAAATCTTATTAAATATAGCAATATATGTGTATAATTTTCAAGGTTATTAAAAGAGTTGTATTTATCAAGAAAATTATTAAGATAGTAGACTGTAGCCTCTGGAACTACATTTGATATCTTATTTAAATTTGAGCTATTAATAATTTGATTACGTATAGCGGAAGCACTAGCTAAGTTCCCTTTAAGCTTTTTATCGTGGTAACCTGCTCCAATACGATTTATTGTATAAGGTTTTATCGTACTTTTTACTTTTTTTAAGGCTTTAAGATATTCTATTCCAAGAATATTATTTGGACTTGACAGTACCTTGGATAAGTCATTTACTAAAAAAGACTTATTAGATTTAAAATATTTTTCTAATGCTTTACTTCTAGCCACTGGATAAGTATTGCCTTTATTTAAAGAATTCTTTAAATATTCTTTAAAAGTAGTTGGTTCTGTAATTAATACATCTGCTATTTCTTCTAAAGCTTCTATATTTCCATTTTCGCTACCAAAAACAACAGAATCAATTATACCTAGGCTGTCAAGTGTTTTTATAGCTCCATATGCGAAAAATTCAGCACTTTGCACTGCATATACAGTAGGCAACTCAATGACTAAGTCAACTCCATTATCTACTGCCATTTTAGCTCTTGTCCATTTGTCTACAATTGCTGGTTCTCCTCTTTGAACAAAATTTCCACTCATAACTACTACAGAATAGCTGCATTCAGTTATCTCTTTAGATTTTTCTAAATGATAAAGATGTCCGTTATGGAAGGGATTGTACTCAGTTATAAGGCCAACTATTTTCATATAATTCCTCCAGTTGATATGTATTTTAATTGATAGAATAGTATTACTTTAGTTTAAAGTTTAACTATTATTAATAAATATTATTCTAAGATTCCATTTAATGATGAAAAAAGATTTTTAAGGTTAGTATTTTTCATTAATTTATTTTATTATAATTTTATGATTAGT
>NZ_ARZA01000111.1 GCF_000387765.1 Caldisalinibacter kiritimatiensis | reverse complement strand
GCGAGTTGTAGAGTTCTGCAACGAGCTATAAATATAAAATTATGGGGGGATGCCTAGCGAGGTTATCAATAATTAAAATTAAATATTTAAAAAAATAAATTTAAAAATAAAAAATATAAGGGGGAAATAGGCTTATGAGAAAAAAATCTTTATTAGCTTTAATGTTAGTTTTCATGTTAACTTTAACTGCATTTACAGTAGGGTGTAGTAATCAACAACAACCTGACCAAACAGAAGAAACTACAACTGAATCAACAGAAAGTAGTGACACAGAGTCAAATGATAAGGAAGAAGCATCATCAGATGAAAAAGTTGTTATTACTGTAGCAGGTGGTGCTGTAGGTCAAGAGCTAGAATTAACTAAAAAGGCTGCAGATAAGTACATGAAAGAACATCCAAATGTTGAAGTAAAAGTATTAGATACTCCAGACTTAGCTCAAGATAGATTAGGATTATATTTACAATTCTTAGAAGCTAAAAGTCCAGAGGTAGACGTATATCAGATAGATGTTATTTGGCCAGGGGACTTAGCTGACCACTTTGTTGACTTATATAAATATGGAGCTAAAGAGGTTGCAGACCAACATTTTGAAGCTATAATAGAAAATAACACAGTTGATGGTAAATTAGTTGCTATTCCTTGGTTTACAGATGCAGGTCTACTATATTATAGAGCTGATTTACTAGAAAAGTACAATCTAGATGTACCTAAGACATGGGATGAGTTAGAAGAAGCAGCTAAAACTATTCAAGAGGGAGAAAGAGCAGAAGGTAATGAAGATTTTTATGGATATGTATGGCAAGGTGATTCTTATGAAGGACTTACTTGTGATGCTTTAGAATGGGTATACTCTAATGGTGGAGGTACTATTGTAAGCCCTGATAAGAAGATAACTATTAACAATGAGAATGCAGTAGAAATAATAGAAAAGGCTGCAAGCTGGGTAGGAACTATTTCACCAGAAGGTGTAACTGGAATGGCTGAAGAGGATGCACGTAATATTTGGCAAGCAGGAAATGCTGCATTCATGAGAAACTGGCCATATGCATATAGCTTAGGTAATGCTGATGATAGTGCAATCAAAGGTAAATTTGATGTTGCTCCACTTCCAGCAGGTAAGAGTGGTAAAGGTGCAGCTACTTTAGGTGGATGGCAATTAGCAGTAAGCAAATACAGTGAACATCCTGATATTGCAGCAGACGTTGCTTTATACTTAGCTTCATATGAAATGCAAAAAATGAGAGCTATAGAAGGTTCAATGAACCCAACTATTAAGGCTCTATATAAAGATGAAGAGGTATTAGAAGCAAGTCCATTCATGGGAAGTCTATATGACGTATTTACTAATGCAGTAGCTCGTCCATCTACAGCTACTTCACCAAAATACAATCAAGTATCAACGTTATTCTTTAAAGCAGTTTACTCTGTATTAACAGGTGAAAATGATGCACAAACAGCATTAGAAGAACTTGAATTAGATTTACAAGATTTAACTGGATTTGAGATAGGTGAACCTCAGTAATAGAAAAAGCAAGTGAAAATTATAGCAGGTTGAGTCAACTTAAAGCTCATTAATTAGAGTTTATAAATGTCCGGAGGTTTAATTAATTTTAACTATACTTCCGGACATTTTCAATATATTTTAATTAATAAATAGAAAATGACTTAGTAAATAATTTTGCATATAAAGAGGTGATATTTATGGTGAGAGATAATTTTGTAAAGGAAAGTATATATCCACTACATGAATGGAATATAATTGAAGAAAATTTTGATGTAGAAACAAATTATTTAGATGAAACTATTTTTTCATTAGGTAATGGATATATAGGAATGAGAGGTAATTTTGAAGAAGGCTATAATGGGCCGTCTGATACTTCAGTAGAAGGTACTTATTTAAATGGATTTTATGAAACACATCCAATTAAATATGGAGAACCAGCTTTTGGTTATGCTAAGAACGGACAGACTATGTTAAATGTTACTAATAGTAAGATAATAAAGCTTTATATAGATGACGAAGAATTTAATATGTTTTCTGGAAATCTCGTTTCATATAAAAGAATATTGAGTATGAAGAAAGGAACATTGACAAGAGATGTAATATGGGAGTCACCAAAAGGTAAAAAAGTAAACATAAAGATAAAAAGGTTTATATCTCTTGCTAATAAACATTTAGCATCTATAAACTACGAAGTAGTTCCACTAAACTTCTCGGGCAAAATAACTATAGCTTCTGCATTAGATGGCGACGTTAAAAACCTACAGACAGAAAATGACCCAAGGGTAGGTTCTGCACTTGAGCATCAACCATTGACATTAGAAGATAAATTTCTATCAGATAGTTTAGGAATTATTGTACAAAAAACTCCAAATACAAAGTTTACTTTAGTATGTGGAATGGAAAATGAATTAAAAACAACATGTAATTTTTCTAAAGAAAACAAAGAGATAGAACAAAGAGTTGAGAATAAATATATAATCGATGCTACAGAAGGAGAAAAAATAGTTTTAAATAAATACATTACTTATTATACATCTAGGGATTATTTAGATGATGAATTGATACCTAAAGCCAAAGAAACACTTACTATAGCAAGGAAAAAGGGATTTGAGAAAAATTTACAAGAACATATTGAAATTCTAAACAAATTCTGGGAACATGCTGATGTAGAAATAAAGGGAGACAAAGCATTACAACAGGGAATTAGATTTAATGAGTTCCACTTATTACAGTCTGTAGGAAAAGACGGCAAAACTAATATTGCAGCAAAAGGTCTTACAGGACAAGGATATGAAGGACATTATTTTTGGGATACAGAAGTTTATATTTTCCCATTCTTTTTATATAATTATCCAAAAATTGCGAGAAAACTATTAGAGTATAGATATAGCATTTTAGACAGCGCAAGAAAAAGGGCTAGGGAGATGGCTCATAAAAAAGGGGCTCTTTATCCTTGGAGAACTATTGCAGGCGAAGAATGTTCAGCTTATTATCCTGCAGGGACAGCTCAGTACCATATCAATGCTGATATAATATACGCAGTGAAAAAATATATTGAAGTAACTGAAGATATGGATTTCTTACTAAAGTATGGAGCAGAAATGGTATTTGAGACAGCAAGATTATGGGCTGATTTAGGAAGCTATATACCTAAAAAAGGAAATAAGTTTTGTATAGATAGCGTAACGGGACCAGATGAATATACAGCTATAGTTAATAATAACTTTTATACAAACTATATGGCAAAAATGAATTTAGAGTTTGGATACGACGTAGCTAACTTGTTAAAAGATAAATATTTAGACGTTTATAATAGAATAAAAGAAAAAATTAATTTAGAAGAAGATGAAATTTATGAATGGAAAAAAGCTGCTGACAACATGTATTTACCCTATGATGAAGAATTAGACATATATCCTCAAGATGACAACTTTTTAGAGAAGCCAGTATGGGATTTTGAGAATACTCCAAAAGAAAATTATCCATTGCTATTACATTATCATCCCTTAGTTATATATAGACATCAAGTATGTAAACAGCCGGATGTATTATTGGCTATGTACTTATATAGTGATGAGTTTACTAAAGAAGTTAAGAAAAAGAACTATGACTACTATGAGCCTGTAACTACCCACGACTCTTCATTATCTACTTGTGTGTTTAGTATATTAGCATCAGAAATAGGCTACAATGATAAAGCATATAAGTACTTTATGCATACAGCTAGAATTGATTTAGATAATTATCATAATAACTCGCAACACGGAGTACATACTGCTTGTATGGGCGGTACTTGGATGAGTGTTGTTAATGGTTTTGCAGGTATGAGAGTAGAAAAAGGACAGTTAAAATTCAATCCATATTTACCAAATAACTGGGATGGATATAGATTTAGAATAATGTTTAAAGGAAGAAGAGTAGAAGTTAATGTTGATAGAGAAAATGTAACTTATAAATTATTAGACGGGAAGCCAATTAATTTTAAGCATGGAAGTAAGTCAATTAGTTTAACAGATGATGAAATGGTGAAAGTACCTATAGAACATAATTAATGGACTCTTTTATTAATTGTATCGGGAGTGGGAATTATGAAAAAAATCACAATAAAAGAAATTGCTGAAATGGCTGGGGTTTCAAAGGCAACTGTTTCAAGGGTTTTAAATGATAGCAAATATGTGAGTCCAGAAATTTATAGTCGGGTAATGAAAGTAATAGAGGAAACGGGTTATAAACCAAGTTTTATTGCAAGGAGCTTAGTTAACAAGAAGACAAAGGTAGTCGGACTTCTTATTCCTGATATTTCAAACCCATTTTATTCAGAGCTTGTTAAAGGTATGGTAGAAGTAGCCAATAAATATGACTATAACATATTATTATGTAATTCATTCTTTAACCAAAAAAAAGAGATGGATTTTCTAAAATTGTTATGGGAGAAAGAAGTCGAAGGAATAATATTTATGACCCATGAAATAACTAATAAGCATAGAAAATTCTTTGAGAAATATACAAGACCAACTGTAACAGTAAACCGTAAATTCTGGGGATTTGATATTCCAAATGTTGATATAGATAATTTCTTAGCTGGGTATGATGCTACAGAATATTTAGTTAAACAAAATCATCATAGAATTGCTATAGTGAGAGCACCTTTAAGTGATGAAACGGCAGGGGTAGAAAGATATGAAGGATATAAAAAAGCCTTAGAGGACTATGGAATAGATTTTGATGAAAAGTTAGTTAAAGAAGGTAATTTTAAAGCAGATACTGGATATAAAGCTATGGAAGACTTACTTGAATTAGATTCTCCTCCTACAGCTGTATTTTGTGTAAACGATGAGATGGCATGTGGAGTTATCAATTGCGTAGTGGAAAAGGGGTTAAAGGTTCCAGAAGATATTTCAGTAGTAGGATTTGATGATATTCCCTTGGCTTCTATGTTCATACCATCAATAACTACTATAAGACAGCCAATATATGACATGGGAGCCCTTTCTATGGAGTTAATGTATAAAATGATAAAAGGTGAAAAAGTAGAAAGTAAGACTTATGTATTGCCACATAAGTTAGTTGTTAGACAAAGTACAATGAAAAACGAATAATATCTTTGTGATAGTGCCTAGTAGATTACACTAGGCAATTATTGTTTTTAAGAAAGTATATTTACATTATAGGTTGTAATTAAGTTGAATATAAGTTTTAAAGGTAGAGAGAATATTAGTAATATCATTATCGAAAAGCGAACAGCGAATAGCCTAATTCTTTCCAATATCCTCCTGAGAACTAAGAACTGACTAAAATGCTACTAACTACTGACAACGAACTACTAACTAACAAATTGACTTTAGTCGATTTTTTTATTTATCCAAGCACTTAATATTATTGTATCAAATAAAATGTATTATAGAATGGTATAACATTACAGTTTGATTAAAAATTAAAAAAAGTAAACAAAATTTATCTAAAAAATGTTATAATGTCTATATAGTACGTTCTTTACGTACTATATCAATCAATTTATTACAACGGAGGTGTTGCTTATAGAAAATAAAGTTAATATAATTTAATAATATTTAAAGCGCCAGGACTTAAAGATAGGTTTATCTTTAAGTTGACGAGGACAGGGTTTATCGAAGTATCGGCGGGTGCCCTGCGGTGAAACTACCACCGATAAAGATTCCTACAAAACCTGTAAGCAATTACAGGAACAAAGGGAATCGGGTAGTTAAAACCCATTTTTTGATGGGTTTATTTGTCATGCGTAAATTATGTAACACAAGTATGGATTTAATGTGAATGTAGATATAATTAAAAATTGGCGGAAGGAGAATATATATGTGCGGAATAGTTGGATATATAGGAAATAGAAATGTAGCGGAGATTTTGATAGAAGGGCTTGAAAAGCTTGAATATAGAGGATATGATTCAGCAGGTATTGCTGTATTAGGAAATGATGAGGTAAAAGTAAAAAAATATAAGGGTAGATTATCAGTATTAAGAGAAAATATTCAGAATGAGGATATAAACGGTACAATTGGTATAGGTCATACTAGATGGGCTACACATGGTGAACCATCAGATGTAAACTCTCATCCTCATACAAATTCTACAGGAAGTATAGCAGTTGTTCATAATGGTATCATAGAAAACTATATGAAAATAAAACAACAATTACAAGAAAAAGGATATAAATTTGTTTCTGAAACTGATACGGAAGTTATTTCACACTTAATAGATTATCATTTTGAAGGAGATTTAGTTGAAGCGGTTAAAAAGGCAGTTGCAGACCTTGAAGGAGCTTATGCATTAGGTGTAATTAATAAGGATAATCCAGATAGATTAGTAGCAGTAAGAAAAGATAGTCCTTTGATTGTAGGCGTAGGCGAAGGTGAGAATTTTATAGCGTCAGATATTCCTGCAATATTGAAACATACAAGAAAGGTATATATCCTTGAAGATGGAGAAATGGCTATACTTGAAAAAGATAAAATAGAGTTAATGAAAACAGATGGAACTCCTATTAAAAAGGATGTATATGTAGTGAATTGGGACGTTGAAGCTGCAGAAAAAGGTGGATATGACCACTTTATGCTAAAAGAGATATACGAGCAACCAAAAGCTATAAGAGACACATTATCACCAAGGGTTAATAATGAAAATGAAATAAGACTAGATGATATAAGTATAACTAAGGAAGAATTAGACAGAATCAACAGAGTTTATATTATAGCTTGTGGTACTGCTTATCATGCAGGATTATTAGGAAAGATATTAATAGAAAAGTATGTAAATGTTCCGGTTATAGCAGATGTAGCATCAGAATTTAGATATGGAAATACATTCATAGATGAAAATACACTTATGATAGTTGTAAGCCAATCAGGTGAAACTGCAGATACATTAGCTGCATTAAGACTTGCAAAGGAAAAAGGTGCAAGGGTTATAGCAGTAACTAATGTAGTTGGTAGTACAATTTCTAGAGAAGCTGACGATGTATTCTATACCTGGGCAGGACCTGAAATTGCTGTTGCATCTACAAAGGCATATACAACTCAACTTGTATCTTTGGCTTTAATAGCAATGCAAATGGCTACTATAAAAGGAACTATTACAGAAGAAGATTACAGTGGAATATTAAATGGATTAAATAAGCTTTCAAAACAAGTTAAGAGCTTATTAGAAAAAGAAGATTTAGTAAAAGAAGCTGCTAAAGAAATTTACAATGCAGAGCACATATTCTATATAGGTAGAGGTATAGATTATGATGTTGCTAGAGAAGGAGCATTGAAATTAAAAGAGATATCCTATATTCATTGTGAAGCAATGCCAGCAGGTGAGTTAAAGCACGGAACTATAGCATTAATAGAAGAGGGAACACCGGTTATTGCAGTTGCAACTCAAGAACATCTATATGAGAAAATGGTAAGTAATATTAAGGAAGTAAAAGCTAGAGGAGCTTATGTTATAGCTTTAGCTAAAGAAGGAAATGAAGATATTGAAGAGACTGCTGATAGTGTAATCTATATACCAGAAGTTATAGATGAGTTAACTTCAGTATTAAATGTAATTCCTCTTCAGTTATTAGCATATTATGTTGCAGTAATGAGAGGTTGCGATGTAGATAAACCAAGAAACTTAGCAAAATCAGTAACTGTTGAGTAGAATGATATTACCTGGGAAATAAATTTGTCGTTTTTAAAAAAGTTGTCATAAAAAATCATGATTCTTTGTCTTTTCAGGACATTAGAATCATGATTTTTTTATTGTGTAGTAACATATGTTACAGAATATTATGACTTAATGTGATAACATAAAAGAAGTCTTTAGATAAGAAATATAAGTCACAGAAGTTAAAATTGAAGAAAGCTAACTTTTTAAATCTAATTTTAATTAAGGAATGGTGTGGAACTTTATGTATGAAAAGTGGCTAAATCGTTTAACTGAAGTTGATTTATTTAAAGATATTGAAAAAGAAGAGCTTAAAAGGATATTAGGTTGTTTGAAGCCTAGTATAAAAAAATATAGAAAAAAGGATATAATAACTATTGAAAAAGAGCATTTAGCTGGAATAGGAATAGTTTTAGAGGGAGAGGTAAACGTAGGCAAGGAAACATTAGCAGGAGATAGAGTTATGTTGTCGGTGTTAAAAAAAGGTGAATTATTTGGAGAGGTAGCAGCTTTTAATAATAAAGAATGGTTAGCAACGACAGTGGCAAATACAGATTGTACTATTTTATTTTTACCTCCACAAAAAATTGTAGGAGTGTGCAATAAGACTTGTGATGGTCACAGAAGGTTGATACAGAACATGTTACAGATAATTGCTCAGAAAGCAATCAATTTAAACGAAAAAGTTGAGATTCTCTCTTTAAAAAGTATTAGACAGAAGATTAGTATTTATCTATTAAAACAATATAGTATTAAAAATAGTCTTGCTTTTAATGTACCTTTAAAAAGAAATGAATTAGCTGAGTATTTATTAGTATCTAGACCTTCACTTTCAAGGGAATTAGCTAAAATGAAAGAAGAAGGTATTATAGATTTTTATAGAAATTCTTTTAAAATATTGAATATAGAAAGTTTAAAGAATTGCCTATGAAGGACAAATGCCTAAGAGATTATATAAGTGATTTTAATGCGCTTATATAATCTTTTTTTATTTATTCAAAACGGTAACGTAGGATACCGAATTTATATCAATAATAAGTTATTGTATTAACAAAGGATAATTAATTGAGATTCTATTTAAGAAGGAGGATTTTAGATGAGTATGTTTTGTTATCAATGTCAAGAAGCTGCTAAAGGAAAAGGTTGTTTAATAAGAGGGGTATGTGGAAAAACAGAGAAAGTTGCTAATTTACAAGATTTAATGATTTATACCTTGAAGGGTATAGCAATTCTTCAACAAAAAGGATTAGAGAAAGGTATAAGATTTCCTAAAGCTAATCATTTTATGTTGAATGGGCTATTTATGACTATTACTAATACAAATTTTAATGAGTCTGACTTTATAAAAAAAATAAAAGAAGCATTATCACTTAGGGAAGAAATAAAGGAGCAATTGATTGGTGCAGGAATAGAACTAGGAAAATTAGATGATGCATCTACTTTTACTATAGAAACTGATTCAGAAATTTATGCAAAGGCTGAATCTAATGAAGTAGGAATATTGGCTACCGAAAATGAAGATGTACGTTCTCTAAGAGAGCTAATAACTTATGGACTAAAAGGTATGGCTGCTTATGCTGAACATGCACTTGCTTTGGGAAAAGAAAATGATGATATTTATGATTTTATGGTAAAGGCATTAGCTACTACTTTAAATGATACTTTAAGTGTAGAAGATTTAATAGCACTTACAATGGAGACAGGTAAGTTTGGGGTAGAAACTATGGCACTATTAGATGCAGCCAATACAGGTGCTTATGGTAATCCAGAGATAACTGAAGTAAATATAGGTACTAGAAATAATCCAGCAATCTTAATATCAGGACACGATTTAAAAGATTTAGAAGAGCTTCTTGAGCAAACAAAGGATACTGGTGTAGATGTTTATACACATGGTGAAATGTTACCTGCTCACTATTATCCATTTTTCAAAAAGTATCCACATTTTGTAGGTAATTATGGAAATGCTTGGTGGAAACAAAATGAAGAGTTTGAATCTTTTAATGGCCCAATATTATTTACTACAAACTGTATTATACCACCAAAAGAAAGTTATGCAGATAGAGTGTATACTACAGGTGCAACTGGATATCCAGGATTCAAACACATAGAAGAAAGAAAAGATGACAAACCAAAAGATTTTAGTCAAATTATAGAGCATGCTAAAAAATTACCAGCACCTAAAGAAATTGAAAAGGGTAAAATTGTAGGAGGTTTTGCACATGCCCAAGTACTTGCATTAGCAGATAAGATAGTAGAAGCTGTTAAATCAGGAGCTATTAAGAAATTCTTTGTTATGGCTGGTTGTGATGGAAGAATGAAATCAAGAAGCTATTATACTGAATTTGCTAAAAAATTACCAAAAGATACAGTCATATTAACAGCAGGATGTGCTAAATATCGTTATAACAAACTAAATTTAGGTGATATTAATGGAATTCCAAGAGTTTTAGATGCAGGACAATGTAATGATTCCTATTCGCTAGCTGTAATAGCTTTAAAGCTAAAAGAAGTATTTCAATTAAATGATATAAATGAACTTCCTATAGTTTATAATATTGCTTGGTATGAGCAAAAAGCTGTAATAGTACTTTTAGCATTACTTTATTTAGGAGTGAAAAATATTCACTTAGGACCAACATTACCAGCATTTTTATCACCAAATGTAGCTAAAGTATTGGTAGAAAACTTTGGAATAACAGGAATAGGAACTGTTGATGAAGATTTAGAAAAATTTTTAGGATAATATTAAAGGGTATGAATAATTCTTTAATTTAATATAAGGATTATTCATACCTTATTTTATTGTCTAATAAAGTATATTAATTTAAGCCAACAGCTAATAGCTAAAAAGCAGCTTTGCTCATTTTTTTATCTTGACAAATGAATTATTAAACTTTATAATTTAATTGTAATGATTACAAAATTAAAATGGCAACAATATAATACAATATTCCATGAGATAAAGGGGTGGCTATATGAATAATATTAATTATGATGCATTAATAAATGATTTATCAAAATGCTGTTTAGATGATGTTTACTGTCAAAGTTGTCAGGGGAATAACTGTCTTATAGGATATGCTAAAAATCAACTAATGTATGCATTAAAAAATAACGAAGAATTCATAGATGGAGGATTAGAATATTTACCATTATTTGACGTTAAAACTTATGATGAAGATGTCGTGTTAAAATCTATCGGAAATATACTTAAACAATGTAGAAACTGTAAAACTTACCATGATGAAGATTGTATTATTAATATAATAAGAAGTGCACTAGAGATAATTATATTAGGAGAAAGTCATGAGTATGAGGGTAGTGTATTAATGTATTTAGCAGCTATTAGTAAAGAAAACCCAGAAGTTGCTATGAAAATAAAACAATATTTTGATGAAGTTAGATAAATATATATTACATATTATATAGGGAGGAAATTGAAATGGAAAATTTAGAATTAGTTGTGGAACAAAAAATAGGGGAAACTAAGGACTCTCAATTAAAGAATATTGTGAAACAAAACTTTAAAGGTGAAACTACTGAGGCGGGATTGTATTTTGCTATTGCTCGACTAGCTGAAAGGCAAGGATATCCTGAAATAGCACAAGTTTTGACGACAATAGCTATAGAAGAAATAGAGCATGCTTCTAGATTTGCACAGTTAAATGGTATGATATCTGATGATGTTTTTGAAAATATTAAAACAATGCTAGAAGGAGAAATTAATGCTAATAAAGCGAAAAAAGAAGCTGCCATTAAAGCAGAAGAATTAGGTATAGAATCTGCAAGAGACTATTTCAATGAATCAGCTAAAGATGAAGCTAGACATGCAAGAATGTTAGAAGGATTATTAAATAGATACGCAAAATAAAATGGTCAAGGGTTTATTCTTTAGGGGAACTAGGGTTACATAGCGAAGCGAGCTTTTGCTCGCTTTTTAATATATTACAAAAAATAAAATGTTGAGAACCTTATGTTTAAATAAAATTAATTTTATAAACTAATCAAAATGGTCATATGCCTACAAAAAATAGAGAATAATTAAAAAAGTTTGACACAGAAGAAATATATTGGATTAGAAGGGGGAATTTCATTTGTTGACAAAGGTTAGAAATACAATATAATATATACCTGTACAGGGTATATGTAATGTTGGTATTAGTATTTTGAAACTTGAAAACAAACTATTATAAACAGGAGGGATTATTGGTGAGTGAATATTCAGAAAAGTATAACCTTTCGTATTTTTTATCTGCATTAGGTAATGGAGGATTATCAGTTTCTTTGTTTATGTATTTAATGTTTATGATAAATCATTCAAATACCCCTATACCAACATTTAATCATGTATATAGTGCTTTAATTGCATCAAGTTTTACTATTAAGATATTACTTATAGTAGATTTAGCTGGCATTGTGTATTTTGCATATAGACATTATAAATTACTTGTATGGAATTTAAAGGAATATAGCAAGTTTAAAAGCACCCAAGACTTCAACGAAATTAAAAAATCAAGTAAGGAAGTTAATCTTATGGTTATACCACTAACTTTAGGTATGACAGTAAATGTTACATTCGTAATAGGAGCAGTTTTTATTCCAGGCCTTTGGAACTATGTAGAGTATTTATTTCCTTTTTCATTAATAGCTTTTATATCTATAGGAGTGTATGGACTAAAAATATTCTATGCATACCTATCAAGGTTAATACATAATGGTAATTTTGACTCTGATAATAACAACAGCTTGAGTCAGTTATTACCAAGCTTTGCTTTTCAAATGATAGGAGTAGGAATGGCTGCACCAGGAGCAATGAGTCATAATTTAATTACTTCGTCTATAGGTATAATAGGAGCTATATTTTTTACTACTCTATCAGGAGTATTATTAATAAATAATCTTGTATTAGGACTAAAATCTATATTTAAATATGGAATAAGAAAAGAAGATTCTCCAAGTTTATGGATAGTTATACCTATTGCAACTCTATTAGGAATTACTATACTTAGGATAATCTCCGGTATATCTCATAATATGTTACATTCTAAGCCACCACATATATTGGTTTTTGTAATTTTTACATTGTTAGTTTCATTACAAATAATTATGGGTTTAGCTGGATATACAGTAATGAAGAAAAATAGATATCTAAAAGAGTATGTTTATGGTGATAAAAAAAGTGTAGGAAGCTTAGCACTTATCTGTCCAGGAGTTGCTACTTTTGTTTTAGGAATGTTTTTTATACACTGGGGAATAGTAAAAACACATATTGTTGCTAAATATTCTTTATGGTATTTTGTGATGTTAATACCTTTAGTATTAGTACAAATTAAAACAATTTCGGCATTAAACAAAATTAATAGAAAGTTGTTTGTGTAATAAAAACCCACTAAAAGCTAATTAGCTTTTAGTGGGTTTTTATCATATTATAGATACTAATCTATGGCATTTACTGGACATACATTTACACATCTTCTACAGCCAGCACAAGCCGCAATGTCTATATTTGCCTTACCATTTTCTATAGTTATAGCGTCAACAGGGCAAACATTTTGACATTTACCACAACCTATGCAAGTGTTTTGATTTATTGTTGGTTTCATAGTAGTGTTTAACTCCTTTCTTGTCAATGGATTTCCACAGCTAGGGCATTTCATTTCATAGCATGGAATTCCTCTTTGATGACTTGTTTCATATCCGCAATTTGAACAGTAACAAGTACCTTGAATTCCTAAGCCTTGATTTCTTCTATTTCTACCGTTACCTCTACCCATACCTCTACCATACATTTGTTTTCCCTCGCTATCGTTTTTAGATTTTATTCAAAGTAATTAAAGCTGACTTACAATCTGCTCTGCAGCATGAGCAAGTAGGTTATTAGCTGGGAAGAATGATTGATAAGGCTGTGAAGAATAACTAAATTGAGTTAATTTATCGACTGTTATTCCAAATTGGATAGCCATTGTAATTTGGTCAACCTTATCAGTTACAGGTTCACCACTTACTACTTGTCCACCAATTATTTTTTTAGTATTTCTATCAGCAATTAATTTTACTTCTACTTCTTTAGCAAATGGCATTACAGGGAAAGCAGTAGTGAATTTTGCTTTTCCAACTACAATGTCATAGCCATTTTCCTTTGCAACTCTTTCTGTTAATCCTGAACTTCCTACAAAATAGTCTACAACTTTTGTCGCAGCTCCATTATAGAATCCTTCATATTTTCTATCTGCACCTAATAGGTTTTTAGCCAATAATCTAGCCATTGGTACAGCATTAGTTGCTAGTTTACCTAGTCCAACTTTACCTGTGATAGCATTTGTATATTCAACACAATCTCCTACAGCATAAACATCTGGGATATTTGTTTCCATTTTTTCATTTACAACAATACCCGTTTTGCTAATTTCTAACTCAGTATCTCTAAATATATCAACTGAAGGTCTCATACCAACAGCAAATACAATTAATGGTTTTGAATCAAATTTAATAGGGTCGCCCTTCTCTAAAACTACTTCTTCTACATATTCTGTTCCATTTAAAGAAAGAACCTTATTTCCTAAATTTAATACAATTCCAGTATCAGCTAATTGTTTTTGAACATCGTCCATCACGTCTGCATCCATCATATTAGGTAAAATAGTAGGGAACATGTCTACTAAATGAGTTTTAACATTACATTTATTAAGAGCTTGAGCTAACTCTATACCTATAGCACCAGCACCAACAACTACAGCTTCTTTTAGTCCTTGGTCAACTAGATTCATAACATATTTTAAGTCATTTTCGCTTTTGAATGTCATTACATTTTTTAAATTAGTACCTTCAATTGGTGGTAAAATTGGTTCGGCTCCTGTTGCAATGATTAATTTTTCATATTTATAGGAGTCACCTTTTCTAGTTTTTACTGTTTTGGAGTCAAAATCTACAGATTCTACATAATCACGTACTAGATTTGCTCCTGCATCAGTTACTATGTCATCTGATTTAAGTGTTTTTTCTACAGGTAATAGACCTTCTACTGCATAAGGCATAGCACAATAAATCATAGAATGGTCTTCAGGTCTGATTATAGTTACATCTTTGCTATCTTTAATATTTTTAGCTATAGTAATTGCAGCAGGTCCACCACCGATAACTAGAATTTCACAAGTTTTCATACAATACATCTCCTTTTATATAATGTCGAAATTTTTTTAATATATTACACTACTATAGTATACCCCGTAATGGTATATTGTCAAGCTGGATAAGTTAATTGATAACAAAATGATAACATATATTTAAAACATTTACCTTATATAGGTATATATATTAGTACAAAAAATAAACCCTAAGCTATTACAAACTTAGGGAAGTTTAACATTTTTATTTAATAAAAAGGAAATCTTCTAAACGGTTTTCTAAAAGGCCTTCTATTGAAAGGTCTTTTGTATAGTACAGTTAATAATAAAAACCATAACAATAAGCTTGAACCACTGACGTATTGTCTTCTTGATAATGTCCTTGATTCAGATGCATTTTCATCTACTCTTATTAGCTGTTTAAGGAACTCCATATCAGCCATAGGATTTTCTTCTTTAAACCCTTCCATTTTAGATAATAACTCTAGGTTCTTAATATGTTGTAATTTAACTTCATTTGGAACTTCAGCTTGTACTTTTTCTATTTCGGCTAGGATTTCTCTATCTGTTTTGTCTTGATATTCCTTTGAATACTTATCTAACTCTTCTATAACAGCTTCATCATATAGAAGTCTATTGAACATATACTCAAAATTATCAGCCATTTTCTATTGCCTCCCTTTATACTATTTGGCAATAGTATTATACGTACTGATTTTCAATGTGTGAATAGGTTACTCAAAAATCTAAGTCTCGAATAAATGAAGTAAAAATAGAAAAAAATATAAAAAATATTGTATTAAAAAGGTGATTTGAGTGGAGGTATATACTACTGTACGAGGGGGACATCCATTTGTTGGCATATTAATCAACTCCAATATTAATTTACTTAATATATAGTTATTCAGTATATTTTTAAACTGTGTATTAACATAAATAAAATCACACAATAAAGTAAATACTATTGACAAAATAACTAAAAACACTATATAATTGTTACAAGAATTTAATATACATAAAAGCTGTGAAGAGAAGAGTAGATATTAGACTAAGTCAAAGCGAGCTGGTGATGGTGAGAGACCAGTACAAGGTCTTATATTGAAGAACATCTCGGAGCTTCTAACTGAAATTTCAATTAGAAAGAGTAGGATTAGACGGAACCAATCCGTTAAAAGTTGGACAGTATCGAGTGTATGTTACTCCGTACTGATAGAGTTGAGTTATTTATAACTAAATTGGGTGGTACCGCGGAAGTAAAGCCTTTCGTCCCATGATGGGATGAAGGGCTTTTTATTTTTAGAGAATTAAAAGGAGGAATTTTAAATGAAATGTTTAGAAAAAAGATTAAGAATACCAAAAGGCTATAAGCCTAAACTAGATTTATTAGAAACTGAGATTGGAATAAAACAAATTAAAGACCACTTTGAAAGAACATTAGCAAAGAAACTTGATTTAACTAGGGTATCAGCTCCATTGTTTGTTAGACCTGAGACTGGATTAAATGACAATCTAAATGGTGTAGAAAGACCTGTATCATTTGATGTTTTAGACATTGAAGGTAAAAATGTAGAGATAGTTCATTCTTTAGCTAAATGGAAAAGAATGGCGTTAGCTAAGTATGGTTTTAAAAAAGGTAAGGGGTTATATACTGATATGAACGCAATACGTAGAGATGAAGAGTTAGATAATCTCCACTCTATATACGTTGACCAATGGGATTGGGAAAAGATTATTAGTAAGGAAGAAAGAAATGTGGACACATTAAAGAAAATAGTAAGAATAATTTATAGTACTCTAAAGGAAACAGAAGAGGAAATTTGTAACATGTATCCAGTACTTGAAAAACAACTTCCAGACAATATACATTTTGTTACTACACAGGAATTAGAAGATAGATATCCAAGCTTAACTCCAAAGCAAAGAGAAGATACTATTGCTAAAGAAAAAGGAGCAGTTTTTATAATGCAAATAGGTGGTAAATTGAAGTCTGGAATAAAACATGACGGTAGGTCACCAGATTATGATGATTGGACTTTAAATGGGGATATTATTTTATGGTATCCAGTATTAGAAACAGCTTTTGAAATATCTTCTATGGGAATAAGGGTTGATGAAGATACACTAGAAAAGCAACTTAAGTTAGCAAAATGTGAAGAAAGAAAGAATCTTCCATTTCATCAAGCAATACTAAAAAGAGAGTTACCTTATACAGTAGGTGGAGGAATAGGACAATCGAGAATGTGTATGTACCTTCTGCAAAAAGCTCACATAGGAGAAGTCCAAGCATCTGTTTGGTCTAAAGAAATGATAGAAGTGTGTGGAAAGGCAAATATAAAACTATTATAAAAAGTAGTAAATTATCATCTGACGTCCTTTAAATGAAAATTACTAAAGAATAAAGCAAAAAAAGTCGAATATTATAATGAAGGACAATAGATTTTTTACATTTAAGGGGCGAAGGCTGTAATGAAAGTTAATTATAATATAATTAGAAATAATATAAATTCTGAAAATAACTTATTTGGTTTACAAAAAGGTCAAATTTTTCAAGTTAATGTATGTCAAAGACTTTCGGGGAAAGAGGCTATTATCAATATAAAAGGGCAGCAAGTTAAAGCTGTATTTACAGGTAATGTACCTAATAAGGAAAATGCTTTTGTAAAAATAGTAAACATTGATAATGATATGCTTGCTGTAGAAGAGGTAAATAAAAATATTACATCACAAACCAACAATTTACATGTAACTAATGTATTAAAGGAACTTGGAATTAAACCTTCTAAAGAAATTAATGATGTCGTTAAAATGTTACTAGATAACGATGTTTCCATAACAAAAGAGACTATAAAAGATATAAAAGGTTTTTTAGAAAAAGGTAAAGGCGAATACAAAGATAAATTGGATACTATAAAGTCATTAATAAGAAAAGGTATAAAAATAACTTCTGAGAATTTAAAGGTTGTACATGAGGCGTTACATGGAGAAAAATTTAATGATGTATTAGTGGATTTAGTAAATAATATTGTTCCGGAGGAAATATATTCTTTAAAAGGAATACAGAGTAAAAATTTAAGTAAGTGTTTACAGGAAACGCTCAATAACATAAAAATCATGGTACAATCTAATGAGGATTTTGAAAAAATAAAAAGTGAAATAAAAAACTTATTAATGAAATTAAATAATGGTAAGATTTATATAAATTTAAAAGAGGTATTAGAAGAGGCTTCTAAACTAAACAATAATGACTTTAAACAGCTAGCATATGATAAAATATTAAAATTAATAAATGAAATAGATGTTGAAGATAAAAATATGACAACAATAGAGAGTACAGATATAGAGGCAAAGGAAGGTCAATACGATAATATTAATGAAAATGAAGAGCATTTAGATATTGTACAAAATGACCAATTACAGCAAGCTTTAGCTAATATAGACTCAGCTACAAAAGACTTTGTAATTACAAAGGTAACAAAGGAAATGAAGCTTGCTGATAACAAATTTAAAGAATTAAAAAGGGAAATAATAAGAAATATTGATACTATAGTTTATTCTACAAAGAATAATAAGACTATAAACCAACAAAATACTATAATGACCATTGAAAATACAATTGATACTTTAGATAGAGCTATTTTAAAAAGTAAGGTCACTATGTTTACTGATATGAGAACAGAAAGAGATTTGCTCGTAGCAAGCAGTAAATTAACAAAAGCTAAGAAACTACTTGCAAAAGGAAATCGAAGTGAAGCTATTAAGTTGTTAGGAGAAGTAAAGACGAGTTTATCAAAGCTTAACTGGAAACCTTCTGATAAAAAAGTAGTACACTTAGTAGTGAAAGAAGGAATTTATAATAATGGTAGAGGTTTAGAGAATAGATTAATGTCATATTTCAATGATATAGCTAATCCTTTACCACATCATGAACCATCTGCAAAAAATATATATGAGATGTTTAGAAGATTAGGATTAAATTATGATAGTGAAGTAGCACGAAGTATGACCAGTGGATATGAAGAATTGTCTAAGGAAGATATACAAAAAAATATAAAAGCAACTTTACTAGAGCTTATGAAAAACAACGAAAATAGTAAAATAGATGTTGATAATAAAGTTATGAGGATATTAGACAATCTTACAGGACAGCAGTTATTAAGTAAAAATGAAGGAGAACAATCTCAGCAAAATATGTATTTTAATATACCAGTTAATATAGAATCAAAGCTTGAAAATTTAAAGCTATTTATTAATTCAAAGCAAGAAAGAGGTAAAATTGATTGGGAAAATTCTACTTTATATTTCTTAATAGAAACTAAAAAATTAGGAGAAACAGGTATCCTCTTATCTGCAAATAAAGGAAATATTTCAATAACAGTAAAAAATGATAGTAAAGATGTAAGGTATCAAATGCAGCCATTTATTGACAGATTTAAGGATAGTCTAGAGAGTATAGGATACAAGGTTGTAGGATGTAATTTCGCACCACTGAAAAATTTAGAAGAACTCCCAGAAGAAAATAAAGTGCAAACAGAAAAAGTTAAGTTTAATTTTGATGGGAAAGGATTTGATTTAAGAATATGATGTATCCAGATTATAGTCAGAATAATAGTGACATTACTGAAATAGTAGATACAGATAAAGAGGAAATAGCAGATAAAATTATTGAACTTGCAAAAAAGAGCAATATACCTCTACAAGATAATACAAGCTTAATTTCTAATCTCATTGAAATGGACTTAGGAGAGAATATTCCTCCACAGCTTTATTCAGTTATCGCTGAAATTTTACTAATGTTAGATGACATAGAGACGAATCTATAAGTATTAAAGATTAGATGGGTGTGATAGGTTTGAAGATAAATAAAGTTCAGAATGTAAACGTTGAAAAGATAAAAGGGAAGGAAAATATTGATACTGACAGTATAATGTTTACAGAGCTTCTGACTAAAAAAAGGGATAAGCAAACTTTAGAAAAACTTAATAAATTAATTGAAGATATAAGGAGTTTAGGTAAAGATTTAGTAGAAAAACGTACAGTAGATAACTTATTGAGATATAAAAAGATGATTAGAGAATTTAAAAAGGAAGCTATGGAATATAGTTTAAGACTTGAAAAGCAAGGTGGATTTAGGCGGGGAGGACGCACAAAAATACTCAAGATAGTAAAAAAGGTAGATGAAAAACTAATACAACTTACGGACGAAGTTCTTAGTAAAGAAAAAAAGGGATTAAACATTTTAAAGCTAGTTGGTGAAATAGAAGGATTACTTATAGATATATATACTTAATTTATTTACAAACATGCAGTAACACTGCATGTTTTTTGCAATAAGCTTGTTTTAAATTTCAGTAAACTAATAAAGAAATTAAAAAAATAATCCGATAAACATTAAGAAAATGTGAATATAACAACTTGCTGAAATGAAGACTTATCACATTGTTTACTATTATATTATATTCTTTTAACATTAATTATATAGAATATAACTATTACATGAGAGTACTGTTTATTCCTTAGCAGGAGGATTGTTTTATGGAATTATTTAGAAATGACTATTTTACTTTAAAAACACTAAACAACAAGGTGTTTATAGATATAATTCGTATAGGATATCGTATGCAAGATTTTAATAGTATTCTAGACAAACACCCTAGAATATCAATAACGAAATTTTTAAACCTAAGACAGGCATTAGAAAAAGGTACTATTGAGCCGGTTGAAATAGGTGTATTGAAACCAATTGTAGAAGTGAAAATATCTTCAGATAATATGAGAGCTACTGTAAAACTAAATATAACAAAAGAAAAGTTTGAAAGTAATAAAAAGGATATAGTTTATAAAGTATTAACAACATTAAAAGAAAAAGGGGTAACTCAAGGACTAAAATTTAACGTTTTAAACAATGAATTAAGGCCATTAAAGGAAGTAGTTGTTGCTGAAGGTACACTTCCGACAGATGGAGAAGATGCAGTTGTAAAATATATAGATATACCAGAGCCTCAACCAACTATAAGAGAAGATGGAACAGCTGATTATTATGAAATTAATTTAATACAACAGGTTAAAAAAGGAGATTGGCTAGGTGAGAAAATTTTACTGACAACAGGAATTCCAGGAACTAATGTCAAAGGAGAAGTTTTGCCACCTAAAAAAGGCAAGGACAAGCTACTGAGATATGATAAGAATTCTGTAAAGTGTATAAAGCAAGGAAATAAGCAAGTTTTAATAGCGGATAAAGATGGGGTAGTGGAGTTTAAACATGGGAAAATTTGCGTCCTAGACCATCTTATAATTCCTGGTGACGTAGGATATGAGACAGGTAATATAGCATTTAACGGATATGTAACTGTTAAGGGTATAGTGCATGATGGCTTTAGTGTAATTGCTGAAAAAGATATATCTATCCTTGGTACAATGGGCATTGGAGCAGTAGATAAAATAGTATCTAAAGATGGAGATGTTTATATAAAGGGAGGGGTTTCGGGTAAAAATAAGACATTAGTTGAAGCAGGAAAAAATATTTATGTAAAATATGCTAATAGTTGTACTATATCTTGCAAAGATAATGTGAATATAGGCTTTTATGCAATTGATAGTAAAATTACAGCTAAACATATAATTGTTAATTCTAAAAAAGGAAAAATTATTGGTGGACAACTTAGTGCTAAGGCTAAGTTAGTTACTCCAACTGTAGGTAATATAGCAGAGAAAAAAACGGTATTGAATGTAACTGGCTTTAATCGAGAAGCAATAAGCAAAGAATTGAATGAAATTTTATTAGAGTATAAAGAGCTACTAGTACAACTGGAAAAGAATAATCGTACGTTATCTATATATGAAAATTCATTATTAAATCCAGATGATGTGAAAGAAATGGATGAATATAAATACTATCTAGATTCTAATGAAAAATTACTGAATAAGATATCGGAACTCGAAGAAAGAAGAAAAATATTGATGGAATATTTGAAGTCAAAAGGAGAAGGAGAAGTATCAATTTTAAAGAAAGCTTATCCAAAGACTTTTATTCAAATAAAAAATGTTCAAAAGATAATTAAGAATATAACTAATGGAACGTTCTTTATTGAAAATAATACGATACATTTTGATTAAGGGGTGGCTATTTTGTATATGTCAAATATTGATAGCTCTATTACTAGCAAATTATATAGATATGAGGCATTATTACAAGCTATTGACTTTTTTACTCAAAGGTTTGATTTAGAGCAACTTAGTAATTTCGCATTTGAATTTGCTAATGAGATATTAACTCTTAAATCTTCTGCTCTTTTTATTTCAGAGGATGATAACTTTGTGCTAAAAAATAGAAGAAATTATAGTATAGATAGTTATAGCGTTGAAAATGACTCAAAAATTCAATTGATAGCTACTTTACATGGAACTATAATTACTACAAACCTACAACAATATTTTAGTCCAGAGTTTATAAGAAAATTCCGAATACGTTTAGTAATACCTTTAATAATTGATGATAAACTCTATGGATTTATTGTCTCAGACGGGAAGGCAATAGGAGAATGTGATGAGTCTGATTATGTAATTGCCAAGACCCTTATGAGACTTTTTAATAACTCTTTAGAAAACAGTAAAATTTTTTCTGAATTAAAAACTAAAAATAATGAACTAGATGAAAAAATATTTAATTTGTTTGCAATAAATCAGAGTTCCAAAATGCTTCTATCAGAATTAAACTTAGAAAACTTATATACTATTGCAACTGATGTATTTGGAGAGATAACAAGTAGCAAAGTAACATCATTTGGGATATATAATGATACAACTAATACAATACAGATTAAGGGATATAGAAATGTTTCAACCTTTTCTAAATATTTTACAGAATTGAAGTTTAACTCAAATAGTTATACAGATAATAAGATAGTTTTAGATATTAATGAAGATATTGAAATAATAAAATCTTTATTTATTAATTGGGAAGAGTTATTAAATTTAGACGCAAAATATATTATTTTACTAGTTAAAGAAAAGTTATTGGGATTAGTTACATTGAGTGAACCGGTTACTAATTCAACCTATAAACAATCAATTTTTGAATTAATTGAGACGTTGGCTTCCTTTACTTATATAGCATTATCAAATGCAATGTTATTTGAAGAAATAAAGCAACAAAAGAAAATTATCGAAAAGAAGTTTAAAACATTAGTTAACTTAAATAAATTAGTTAACAATATTAATCATTGTACTAGTATAGACGAGTTGTTTGAATTGACATTAAAGGCACTTAACATATCATTTGGTATAAAAAAAGCTTTTATAGCATTAAGGGATAATGAGAAAGTATATAAAATTAAAGACAGTAAGGGTGTAGAATTAAGGAACTATCAATTTAGTATAAACAAACATTGGGAAGATACTTTTTCAGGAGAGACTATTTATGATTTTACAGAATCTAGTTGTATACAATATTTTAATGAAGAACTATATAAAGGATTTGGAAAAACAAATTGTACAGTAATATCTCCTATAATAGTAGAAAATTATAGCTTGAGTTACGAAAGCTATCCTTTAGGTTACTTAGTTGTGTTAAAAACGAAAGATAGTCTTCAAGAAGAAGAGATATTATTACTAGATACAATAACTAAGAATATTTCACCGGTTATATATCAGATGAATATCAGAGAACAGATTCAAGAATTATATATTGAGGACCCAAAAAAGAAGTTTTTGGATGTTTTGAGTTCTAAAATAAAGGAAAGAAATGAATATCTTTTAGATTTCAACTTATATTATAAAAAAGTTAATAAACATCCATTTGAAGAAGTGGAACTTCATGAATATAAAGGACTAGAGCATTATATAGTTGATAATTACGTGTTTGTATTTACCTACGAAGATTTAAAAAATGAAGAACTTATGAAAATACCAACTCCAAATACAATAGATGAGTTTCTAAATTATCAATTCTAGTTCTGACAAAGTCCCCTCAAGAATTGAATTAAAGCTATTAACTACTAACAACGAACTACTAACTAAAAAATCTGCTTTAGTTGATTTTGTTCTTCCCTAATAAAGAGACGAAGTTGACTTTATTATGTAATATAGTTGTTAAAATTTATTATAGTGAATCAATTAATTTATTTAATAAAACGTTTACATTGGTATCTAACTACCCTTTAACAAATATAGAAAATACAGAGAGTTTAATTAGTATCATAAAATCGAAATGTAAAGAATACGACATTGATTATAGGGGAAATTAAATAATGTTATGATTAAATGTAAAAGGACTTTTAAAGGAACAGTGTATATAAAGAGTATGCTGTTCTTTTTTATGTGTTAAAAAATGTATAAACTTACATAGATATAATAAATAATTAACAATGAGTTAAACATAAAAAATGTTGGTTTGCTAAAATATAATTCAGATGATAATAATCTAAGAAGCAGGTCAACACTTATAACAATGAATACACTGTAATAAATTAATAGGAGGGGCAATAAATGGGGGAAAGTCAAAAACATAAAAAAATAATCGTGTTTAGTAGTTTAATATTTTTTTCATTATTTTATTGGGGAATTAAACATCTACAAAACTTTTTACCTGATTTAACTTTATGGAGAACTGTTAATCTCTATGTAGATATAGTTCCATATCGAATTAATATATTTGATATAATTCACTATTCATTTGGATTGATGTTTTTTATAACAGCTATATTAAATCTTTTAGAAATATATGAACAATCATATTCAGAAAATAATAATCAATCTAATGAAATACCTAAGTTAATGACAACAGGACATTATGGTAGAGTAAGACATCCAATGTATGGAACTCTTATGTTAATGTGGTTAGGTTTATTTTTTTCATTAAGGTCATTATATGGTGCCAGTGTATTTATGCTAATTGTAATAGTACAAGTCATAAATGGAATAGTAGAAGAAAAAACGTTGTTAGCAAGGGTATATGGTAAAGAATATGAAGAGTATAAAAAAAGAGTAAAAACAAGATTCCTTACCGAGATTATGAAATTATATTTTAGTATTGCGAGTATAATAATTGTATTTGGAATAGTATTTATGGTTTAACGATAGAAAATGAATATATCAATATGAGATTATATTGTTTTGAAATTACTGTAACCCGCAAATTATTGTGGGTTATTTTACTTTTTGATTTATTTCAATTATGTTATTATATAAGAAATAATACAGAGAAGAGGGTTAATAGTGGTAATTATAACTAATATAGAAGAACAGAAAAATAATACTAATAGAGTTAACATATATATAAATAATGGGTTCTTTATGGGAACATTTAAGGAAGTTGTTTATAAATTAGGACTGCAAGAAGGTTCAATAGTAGAAGAAGAAGAATTAAGAGAAATAATCAATGAAGAACTATATATAAGTGCCAAAGCAAAAGCGTATCAAATTTTAAGTAAAGCTATGCAGAGTGAAAATCAGTTAAGATATAAGCTTATTAATAGGGGTTATGAAGAACATATAGTTGACAAAGTGATAGAAAAGCTAAAAGAATATAAAATGCTTAATGATACAGAAATGGCTAAATATTTAACTAAGTCTAAAAAAAGGTCAAAAAAATATGGTAAAAACAGGATTATATATGATTTGAAGAGAAAGAAAATAGATAAAAAAATTATAAATAAAGTGATAGAAGAAGAAGTAAAAGAAGAAGAAGAGTATGAAAATGCAGTATATTTAGCACATAAAAAAATAAAAAAAATAAAAGATACAGATAAAAGAAAAATATATCAAAAGTTATCATATCATCTGTCCTATAAAGGATTTAGCTATGATGTTATAAAAAAAGCAATAAAAGAAGTTATTGGGGAGTAATTCACAATAGTATTAAACAATGGGATTTTATAGAAGTAATAGGGGTTAACCGAAGGAAAAGTTTTGAATTTTCGTACTTTTTGATATAATTAAAATATAAGGAGTACTATGGAGGGGGTTTTGTGGGAAAAGTAATAAATTTTGCAGATGCTAAAAAGAGAATTAAAAGAAAAGAAAAATTAGGAAATAGGAAAAGGTTTGCTCCTACTATGATTATAATCATAAGCCTACTTATAATCATATTAGTAACGGTTACAGTATTTTTTGAGGATAAAGCTACATCGTTTAGAGAAAATACTATATATACTAGAACAGGCATGAGTGTTTATTAACTCATGCCTGTTTAAAATTAAGCAGCTTGTTGAGCTTCATAGTCTTTGCTAACTGGTTTATTGTATTTCTTAACATAAGTTTTGATTAATATGATTGTTGCTATTGTATATAATACTGCAGCTACATAATATGGAATTCTATATCCATCGAATAAGAATTTACCCATATTAAAAGCAGGTATAGCCATGATATAACCAGCTATGAAAGATGATAATGCACGAGTACCAGAACTAAATAGTGCCATAACTCCTGACAAAGGAGCTCTTTGATTTTCATCTACGAAATCTAGAGGTAAACTATACATAACTGGCATAGCCAGATTCATAAGTCCTGATCTCATAAAGAAAGCAATTGTTAAAGCTGGTATCATAGCAGAACCAAATTGGTCTGAGTTTACTATAATTAACATAAATGGAACTGATGCTAAAGATGCACCACCTAGAGTTACAACTCTACCAAGTTTCTTTACAAGTAAGGGACAAATAAACATACCAATAACCATTGCGAAATATTGAACAGATAATATGTTACCTACTGTAGTAGGATCTAATTTTAATCCATTTTTAAAGAAGTTAGCAAAGAATGGACAGAATAATCCAGCACCTAGTCCTATGAATCCCATGTATACTAAGTAAAGAATAACTTCCTTATTTGCGACCATTTTGAAATCTTCTATAAACGAAGATTTTTTAGTATTTATATTAACTTTATTCTTATCTTTAACTTCATCCATTGCTAAAATACTGAATATTCCTAATGCTCCTATAATGGCAGCAGCAAAAGTATAGTATTTGTATGCAACTAATTCACTAACTCCATATTTGCTTTGGAAGAATTCTACTAGATTTCCTGATGTCTTAGTAATAATAACAACTGCTAACCAATATAGTCCGTACATAACAGACATTATTGAAGACCTTTCTTTTTCACCTGTATTTGCAGTTATACAAGGAGCCGGTAACACTTCGTAAACACCTTGGGATAAACCAAAAATAAAGTTTAATACATAAAGAATAATTACATTATTTATAAATCCATTTAAAATAAGACACAATGAACCAATAATAGTACCAGCCATTAACACAGGTTTATAACCAAATTTGTTAGCACCTGTACCTACAGGAACTGATGCAACAGCCATACCTAAAGTATGCATAGCAAAGGCTGTACCTAGTACTGCTGGACTAAATGAGTTTTCAATCACTATACCTAGACCTGTCCAAGTTGCTCCTAGCAAGATACCATATAAAATGTTAGTTAACATAAATAACTTAGCGTTTTTTGAAGCTTTTTTTAAGTCATTTAAATAGCTTTTAATAGCTTCCATATTAAAACCTCCTTTGATTTGATGAAAAACTGATTCAATGAAAAACGTTTGCAAACTACTACTGCCCGTAACACCGCCCGGTTAATTATTTCACAACTTGTACTGAAGAGTCAATATTTATA
>NZ_ARZA01000110.1 GCF_000387765.1 Caldisalinibacter kiritimatiensis | reverse complement strand
GAAAATGTAGACGTATTATCTGACACAAAGGCATACAAATAAGGAGTGGCTAATGTGAGAGAAGAAGTAAGTGCGGGTGGAGTAGTTGTTTTTGGAAACGCTATCTTACTTTTAAAAAAATATAATGGGGATTGGGTATTACCTAAAGGTAAAATTAAAGATAACGAAAAACTAGAGGAAACAGCTTTAAGAGAAGTTTTTGAAGAAGGTGGAGTAAAGGCTCAAATTAAAAAGTATTTGGGAAAAATAAACTACACATTTAAAAATTCAAGAAAAAATGATGAAGTAATTAATAAAACAGTACATTGGTATTTTATGATAACAAGAAGTATGGATTGCACTCCTCAAAAGAATGAAGGATTTATTGATGCTAGATTTATTCATAAAGATAGAGTATTAGACCTTGCGAAGTATGAAGATGAAAGAAAAGTAATAGCTAAAGCAATTAAAGAAATCTGATTGATTGGAATTCAACATAAAGTCAGTAGATATATTTAATAGTTTTGAACATAAACTATTAATAAATTAGTTAATATAAAAATATGTAGGGGTAGGTACTTATGTCTTTTTCATCAAAAACTAAAAATGAGCTTTCGAGATTGACTATAGAGAATACATGTTGTTTAATGGCTGAGTTAGCTGCTATAGTAAGAATGAATGGAACTTTACAAATTAATGGTATAAATAAAATAAAAATTAAATTTTCTACTGAAAATCCAGCCATAGCTAGAAGGATTTTCAGCTTGTTAAAAGAGCATTATGATTTTAGCACAGAAGTTAGAGTGAGAAGAAATAGTAAGCTTAAGAAAAATAATAGTTACTTAATGGTAGTAAGTGATACATCAAAGGCTAGGAAGCTTATGGAAGATGTAAAGGTTTTACAAAAAAATCAAAACCAACTGTATAGTATTAACTATAGAATTCCAGAATCAATATTTCAAAAGAAATGTTGCAAAAGAGCGTATATAAGAGGGGCTTTTTTAGGAGGTGGGTCGATTAGTGACCCGGAAAAAACATATCACTTAGAATTTGTCAATCATAATCAAGAACATAGCGAAGATTTATCTAAGTTAATTAATTCCTTTGGATTAAATTCTAAAACTATATCTAGAAAAGACAATTATATTGTATATATAAAAGAAGGAGAACAAATAGTCGATTTACTTAACATAATGGGAGCTCATTCATCTCTTTTAAAGTTAGAGAATATAAGAGTAGTAAAAGAGATGAGAAACAACATAAACAGAATTGTAAATTGTGAGACTGCTAATTTAAGTAAAACTATTAATGCAGCAGTAAGGCAAATTAATAACATTAAATATATAGACAAAGTTATGGGTATAGAAAAGTTGCCTCCTAATATAAGAGAAATTGCAGAGTTAAGATTAATGAATAGAGAGGCAAGCTTGAAAGAACTTGGACAGATGCTTAGCACTCCTGTAGGAAAATCTGGTGTAAATCACAGGTTAAGAAAACTAGAGAAAATAGCTGAAAGACTGAAAAAAGAAAGGGGTGATTTATAGTGGAGTCAAGAAAAGTAATAATTAAAAATAAAATAGGTCTGCATGCTAGACCGGCTGCTTTATTTGTTCAAACAGCGGGTAAGTTCTTGAGTGATATAATAGTTGAAAAAGGTGAGAAAAAAGTTAATGCTAAGAGTATTATGGGAATAATGGCTTTAGGTGTTTCGCAAGGTGAAGAGATAACTATCATAGCTAAAGGAGAAGATGAAAAAGAAGCTATAGAAGCATTAGTGAAGTTATTAAATAAAGATGTTGAGGGAGAGTAATTTCTTACTCTACCCTTTTTTATTTATCCTCCAAAAAATAAGTCAAAGATATTACCTAGTTCGTTTGAACTTGCTTTATATATTTCAGTATATTTACATCTAGTACATGTAACAGTTGAAAATCTTTTATTTTGTACATCGAACAACTTTGAAAGAGTGCCGCCTGTGGCCTGAAACTGGTCTGTTTCATATCCTGTATTACCACACTTAGGGCATACCCAATTACTATTCATTATAACCCTCCTCGTATAAAAGTACTAAATAAGTGATAGAGTGTAAAATCTTTAATTTAAACTTAGAGATAACCCTCGATAAATAACATTTCTATAAATTATATTCAATTCCTTCTTTATTATTATTCAAAGTGTGAAAATAACTTAAAGGAAAAAGTGCTACACTAGCAACTAGTTAATATCTAATATTTTAAACTTTTAGACCAGTATCTAATACCAAGCATCTAACACTTGAAATATAGATTTAACTACATTTTGTTATAGGACTATATTACTATTTCGCTCTTTAATTGATAGTTATTTAGATATATTGTGTCAAATAAAAGAGGAAAAAGAAAGTGTAGGTAGAAATAATGTAGAGGTAGAGAAAATTCGACAAAAAAGGTTGTGTGCATATGAGATTAGTTTCTACTGAAGAGCTAAAGGAAGGAATGACTATAGCTAAAACTGTTTATACAGCAAATGGAACAACAATAATTAATGAAGGAATAAAACTTAAAAAAAGTTACATAGAAAAACTAAAAAAACTAGGTATTAGCAAAGTTTATGTTAAGGATATACATATTAAGTTAGAAGTGAAAGATGTTATTAAAGAAGAAACTAGAAGAGAAAGTTTAATATTAGTTAAGAATATAATGGATGATTTAAGATTTTCAGAAGATATACCTATTGACGAAGTGAAGTCTAAAGTCAGTGAGATTATTGAACAATTAATGGAAAATGATGAAATATTAATAAATTTATCTGAAATAAGGTCTATAGATGATTATACATTTGGACACTCAGTTAATGTATGTGTATTATCTCTTATTACGGGAATCAGTATGGGATATACAAAAAATGAATTATTAGATTTGGGTATAGGTGCTATGCTTCACGATATAGGAAAAGTAAAAGTACCTAGTAAAATATTAAATAAGCCTTCTAAATTAACACAAGATGAATATGAAGAAATAAAGAACCATACTATTTATGGTTATAAGTTATTAAGCAAAGTAGAAGGAATAAGTGAGCTTTCTAGAAAAATTGTACTGTCACATCATGAAAGAGTTGATGGAAAAGGCTATCCATATGGTTTGAAGAACGAAGATATACATCCATTTTCAAAGATAGTATCAGTAGCAGATGTGTATGATGCATTAACTACTGACAGGGTTTACAAAAGAAGAATAAAGGTACATGAAGCAGTTGAATATATGATATCAATGTCGGATCATCAGTTTGACTATAATATAGTGAAGAAATTTTTATCTAATATAGCTATTTTCCCTTTGGGTGCAGCAGTAGAATTAAGCACGAACCAAATAGGATATATTGTAGATAATAGGAAAGAATTCCCTACAAGACCAGTAGTAGAAGTAGTAGCTAGTAACAATGGCAAAAAAATAACAATCCCGTATAAAATAGATTTGTTAAAAAATACCTCAGTAGTTATAGTGAATACGATTGATGATATATAAACTTGGTTTTGATATAATAAAGATAGTGCTAATGCACTATCTTTTATAATAATTTTGGATATAATCTTTAAATGAAATTATTATATTTTAGCAAATTAAGGATGTGAATAATATATGGAAACAAAAGATGTAAATAATATAAAGTCATCTTTTGTGCATCTACATGTTCATACTGAATATAGTTTGTTAGATGGAGCTGCAAGAATAAATGAGTTACTAGATACCGTAAAAGAATTAGGTATGGATAGTGTAGCGATTACTGACCATGGTGTAATGTATGGAGTAGTTCAGTTTTACAAAGAAGCAGTAAAGCGTGGAATTAAGCCCATTTTAGGATGTGAAGTTTATATATCTAAAGGAAAATACACTGAAAAAGACCCTAATAGAGATAAAAACCAATACCATCTTGTGCTTTTAGCTGAAAATAATAAAGGATTATCTAATTTAATAAAAATTGTATCAGAAGGTTTCGTTAATGGATTTTACTATAAACCTAGAGTCGATTCTAGTGTGCTTAGAAAATATAGTGAAGGTATAATTGCATTGAGTGCATGTTTAGCCGGAGAAGTACAGCATTATCTATTAAATAATAATTATGAAAAAGCTAGAGAAGTAGCTTTAAGATATGACGATATATTTGGCAGAGGTAATTTTTATTTAGAATTACAAGACCATGGCATGAGAGAACAAAAAGTAGTAAATCAACATCTTATAAAGCTAAGTAAACAAACAGATATTCCTCTAGTTATTACAAATGATCTACACTACATTAAAAGAGAAGATGCTAAAGTACATGATGCTTTGTTATGCATCCAGACAGGAAAAACAGTAGATGATGAAAATAGAATGAAGTTTCCTACATCAGAGTTTTATCTTAAATCACCGAAGGAAATGAAGGAATTAATTCCAAATGTACCTGAAGCTATAGAAAATACGGTTAAAATAGCAAAGAGATGTAATGTAGAACTTGACTTTGATACTTTACATTTACCCAAATTTGATATACCTGAGGGTTATACTAATTCTGAATATCTTCGAAAATTATGTTATGAAGGATTAGAAAAAAGATATGATAATATAACCGATAAGATTAAAGATAGACTAGAGCACGAATTGAATGTAATTGAAAGTATGGGATATGTGGATTATTTCTTGATTGTATGGGATTTTATTAGATATGCTAAAGAAAATAAAATAATGGTAGGTCCAGGTAGGGGTTCAGCTGCAGGAAGTTTGGTTGCTTATACCTTAGGAATAATTGATATAGACCCATTGAAATATGGACTTATTTTTGAAAGGTTTTTAAATCCTGAAAGGGTTACTATGCCAGATATAGATATTGATTTCTGCTATGAAAGAAGAGAAGAAGTAATAGATTATGTTGTTGAAAAATATGGCAAAGACAAGGTAGCCCAAATAGTAACTTTTGGTACAATGGCAGCTAGAGGAGCTATAAGAGACGTTGGTAGAGTATTAAATATGAGTTATGGTGAAGTTGATTCTATTGCTAAATTAGTTCCAATGGAATTAGGTATTACAATTGATAAAGCATTGGAAATGAATAAGGAATTGAGAGAACTTTATGAAACAGACGAAAGGGCTAAAGAATTAATTGATTTAGCAAGAAAAGTAGAGGGTCTACCAAGACATACATCAATTCATGCTGCAGGTGTCGTAATTTCTAAAATGCCTATAACTGAATATGTACCTTTATCAAGGAACAAGGATTCAATTACTACCCAGTATACAATGACCGAGCTAGAAGAACTAGGTTTATTAAAAATGGATTTCTTAGGTTTAAGAACTCTTACTGTTATAAGGGATGCTATAGATTTGATTGAACAAAATCATGGAGTAAAAGTAGACTTTTCAAATAGCAAATATGACGACCCTAGAGTTTATGAAATGTTTAGTAGGGGAGAAACTTTAGGAGTATTTCAATTTGAGAGTGCAGGAATGAGACATTTCTTAAAGGAACTTAAGCCAACAAATTTTGAGAATATTATAGCTGCTAACTCTTTATTTAGACCAGGACCAATGAGTCAGATTCCTAGATATATAAAAAATAAAAACGCTCCAGATAAGATTGAATATATACATGAAAAATTAGAGCCAATTTTAAACGTTACCTATGGTTGTATGGTTTATCAGGAGCAGGTTATGCAGATAGTTAGGGAAATAGGCGGTTTTTCTATGGGAAGGTCAGATTTAGTAAGAAGGGCTATGGGTAAGAAAAAAATGGATGTAATGGAGCAGGAAAGAAAACATTTCATATATGGTAAAAAGGATGAGGATGGAGATATTGAAATTCCTGGAGCTATTAGAAATGGAGTAGATGAAGATACAGCTAATAAAATATATGATGATATGATAGATTTCGCTAAGTACGCGTTTAACAAATCCCATTCTGCTGCGTATGCAGTTTTAGCTTATCAAACTGCATGGCTTAAATACTATTACCCTGTAGAGTTTATAGCTGCTCTTATAACTAGTGTAATGGGAAGCACTTCTTCGGTCTCTATGTATATCCAGGAATGTAAGAGATTAGACATTGAGATTCTTCCGCCTGATGTAAATGAAAGTTACGAAAAATTTACAGTTAATAACGACTGTATTAGATTTGGATTAGCAGCAGTAAAAAATGTAGGTACATCAGCAATTAGGTCAATAGTTGAAGCGAGAAAAAATGGTGGAAAATTTATTAGCTTTATGGATTTTTGTCAAAGAGTAGATTTAAATTGTGTAAATAAGCGTACAGTTGAAAGTTTAATAAAATGTGGTGCGTTTGATTCATTAGGAGCTAATAGAGCTCAATTGTTAGCTGTATATGAAAAAATAATTGATGGAGTACATCAAGATAGAAAGAGGAATATAAAAGGGCAGTTTTCATTATTTGATACAATGAAAACTACAGATAATGTAAATGTAAAAGAAGATAAATTACCTGATGTAAAAGAATTTCCCGAGAAGACATTGCTTTCTATGGAAAAAGAAATGTTAGGTATATATATTAGTGGTCATCCATTATCATCATATGAAAAAGAAATAACGAATATATCTAACATGAATACAGGAGAAATAAGTGAACTAGTTGAGAAACTAAGAAGTGGAGACAAACAATTAGCTAATGGCAATTTTAAAGGTGATGGTAGTTATATAGTAATAGGTGGCTTAATAGCAAGAAAACAAAATAAGACTACAAAAAATAATAATATAATGGCATTTGCTACATTAGAAGATTTATATGGAAATATTGAGTTAATAATCTTTCCGAGGACCTATGAAAAATATTCTAAATATATCTATGAAGATAGTATTGTGGTGGTTGAAGGTAAATTGAGTATTAACGAAGAGGATGACCCTAAAATAATAGCAGAAAAAGTTACACCATTAGTTAAAATTCAAAAGAAAAGGTTATATTTGAAGATTTCTCAAGATGAGACATTAAAGAAGTTAGATGATATTAAGAGAATATTGAAAAATTATACAGGAAATGTACCTGTGTATGTATATATTGAAAGACAAAGTAAGACGGTGATGGCTAATAGAGATTATTGGGTAGATATTAATAATACAGATGGAATAGAAGAGCTTAAAAGATTGTTAGGTGACGAATGCGTAAAAGTATGTTAAATAGTTGAGGGATTATTAATCCCTCAACATAATTTATAATAAGTCATGCTTATATTTAAAACATAATAAAAAATTAATGTTAAACCTTCAAAAAACTATTGCAATTTATAATTTATTATGTGTTATAATAACTTAGGAGATAAATAAGTTTTAATAATATAGATTAAAAATGAGGTTTAAAAAAAATAATTTTTTTAGTATAATATAATGTATTCTTAAAATAATTCTGGTAAGCCTATTGACAGAAAACAATTAACAGCGGAGGGAATAAAATGTGGGCTACAATTTATATGGCGGATAGTTTGGCTACAGCCAATGAAATAGAAAAAAAACTACAACAAGAAGGCTTCTTAGTTAAGAAAAAGCCTTTTTCTAAGCAAGGTAAAAATACTATGTATGAGATACTGGTCCCACAATTTGAAGCTGAAGAAGCTAGAAATGTTATTTATGATTATTAAAGTTTATTTTTTAGTTTATTGGACAAAGAAAATATTTTTTAAACATAGTGGGACGTTTGATGTCCCTTATGGATAAAAAGTAAGGAGGTAAAAGATATGAAGACAATAGGGGTTTTAACTAGTGGAGGAGACGCTCCAGGTATGAATGCAGCTATTAGAGCTGTTGTAAGAACAGGTATTTATAACGAAATAAAAATCATGGGTATAAAGCAAGGATATAATGGACTTATTAACGGAGATATTGAAGAAATGGAACTTTCTTCAGTAGCAGATATTATTCATAGAGGAGGAACTGTTCTAAGATCTGCTAGATGTGAAGAATTTAAAACTGAAGAAGGAAGAAACAAAGCATTAACTGTATTAAAGGTGTTTGGAATTGAAGGTTTAGTTGTTATTGGTGGAGATGGCTCATTTATGGGAGCTAAGAAATTAAGTGAGGCTGGAATACCAACTATAGGAATTCCAGGCACTATTGACAATGACTTAGGATATACAGATTATACTATAGGATTTGATACTGCGGTTAACACAGTTTTAGATGCTATAAGTAAAATAAGAGATACTTCAACTTCTCACGGAAGAGCAAATATTATTGAAGTTATGGGAAGAGATTGCGGAGATATAGCATTATATGCAGGACTTGCTGGAGGAGCAGAAAGTGTAATAGTACCAGAAGAAGATTTTGATGTAGACGAAGTATGTAAAAGACTTATTCAAGGGAAAAATAGAGGTAAATTACATAGTATTATTATGTTAGCTGAAGGTGTAGGAAATGCATACGAACTAGGTAAAACAATACAAGAAAAAACAGGTATAGAAACTAGATGCACTGTTTTAGGTCATATTCAAAGAGGTGGAAGCCCATCTGCATTTGATAGATTATTAGCAAGTAGAATGGGAGCAAGAGCTGTAGAGTTATTATTAGAAGGGAAATCCGGTAGAGTAATAGGTGCTAAAAAGAACGAATTATTTGATATGGACATTGACGAAGCATTAGATGTTAAGAAAGAGTTTGATAAAAAAGCTTATGAGTTAACAAAAATACTTTCAATTTAGGGGTGAATTGATATTATGAAAAGAACAAAAATAGTTTGTACTTTAGGACCTGCATCAGAGAAAGAAGAAGTATTAAGACAGCTTATGCTAAATGGTTTAAATGTAACAAGAATGAATTTTTCTCATGGAGACCATGAAGAGCATAAGGGAAGAATTGATTTAGTTAAGAGATTAAGAGAAGAGTTAGATTTACCAGTTGCTATAATGCTAGATACGAAAGGCCCTGAAATTAGAACAGGCAACTTTGAAAACGGAGCTATAGAATTAAAGGAAGGGCAAGAATTTACATTAACAACTAGAGAAGTATCAGGTAACGAAGAAATATGTAGTGTTACTTATAGAGGACTAGCAGACGATGTTGAAAAAGGCGATACTATATTAATTGACGATGGATTAATTGCATTAGAAGTACAAGAAATTATTGATGGAACGGATATAAAATGTGTAGTTAAAAATCCTGGTACTGTTAAGAATAAAAAAGGTGTTAATGTACCTAATGTAAAAATAAACTTACCAGCAATAACAGAAAAAGATAGAGCGGATATAGAGTTCGGTATTCAAAATGATATTGATTTTATAGCAGCGTCTTTCATAAGAAAGGCAGCAGATGTTTTAGCTATCAGAAGAATCTTAGAAGAGAATAATGCTGAGCACATTCAAATTATTTCTAAGATAGAAAATCAAGAAGGTGTTGACAACATAGATGAAATCTTAGAAGTATCTGATGGTATAATGGTTGCAAGAGGAGACTTAGGGGTAGAAATACCAGCTGAAGAAGTACCTTTAATGCAAAAAATGATAATTAGAAAGTGTAATGAAGCTGGAAAACCAGTTATTACTGCTACTCAAATGCTTGATTCTATGATAAGAAATCCTAGACCAACAAGAGCGGAGGTTACTGACGTAGCTAATGCAATTTTAGATGGAACAGATGCTATAATGCTATCAGGAGAAACTGCTGCAGGTAGTTATCCAGTTGAAGCAGTAAAAACAATGGCTAATATAGCAAAGAAAATCGAAGATTCATTAAATTACAAAGAAATACTTAAGAGCAAGTCAGTTGGAAAAGATATTACAGTAACTAACGCTATAAGTCATGCTACTTGTGCAACAGCACAAGATTTAGAAGCAACAGCTATAGTTACAGCTACATCATCAGGATATACAGCTAAATCAGTATCTAAATTTAGACCTGAAGCTCCAATAATTGCAGCAACTCCAAGTAAGAGAGTAATGAGAAAATTAGCATTAGTATGGGGTGTATTCCCTGTATTATCAGAGCAAACTGGTTCAACAGATGACGTGATTGACGTATCTGTTAAGAGAGCTTTAGAAAAAGAATTAATTAATAATGGAGATTTAATTGTTATAACAGCTGGAGTTCCTGTAGGGGTTGCAGGAAGTACAAACTTAATAAAAGTACACATTGTCGGTGAAGTATTAATTAAAGGAATGGGAATAGGAAGCAAGTCTGCAACAGGAAAAGTTGTAATTGGAAATAGCGCAGATGAGCTTAAAGATAAATTTGAAGATGGAGATGTATTAGTAGCAGTTAATACAGACAAAGATATGGTAGAATATATGGAAAGAGCTTCTGCTGTAATTACAGAAAAGGGTGGTTTAACTTCACATGCAGCTATAGTAGCGTTAAACTTAGGTAAACCAGTAATAGTAGGAGCAGAAAATGCTACGACTAAATTAGAAGAAGGTACAGTTGTAACAGTAGATAGTATTAGAGGATTTGTATATAAAGGAAAAGCTAAGGTATTATAAAATGAGCTTATATTACAAAAGGCAGTGATTATTCACTGCCTTTTGTAATTGATTACGTTGTTTATCTACAAAGTTATGTTATAATATAATAAAGCAATAAGCACAGTAATAGGGGGAAATAAAATGATAAATGAAACAACTATTCGTGCAAGATATGCTGAAACAGACCAAATGGGAATAGTGTATCATGCAAACTATTTTACATGGTTTGAAATAGGAAGAACAGAGTTTTTTAGAACTTTTGGATTAGATTATAGAGAATTAGAAGAACAAGGTGTATTACTTCCAGTTATAGATGTGGGATGTAAATATAAAATTTCAGCTAAATATGATGATGAAATCATAATTAAGACAAAGCTGATAAAAGTTAAAGGAGTAAGATTAGAATTTAATTATGAGATATATAGAAAAAAGGATAATATTTTATTAGCAGAAGGTTATACTAAACACGCTTTTGTAGATAAGGAGTTAAGACCAGTTAATTTTAGGAATAAATTTAAAGAATTGTGGAATGAATTAAAGGAAAGTGTAGAAGAAATATAGAATGTGTATGTTATTATGTTTATAAGGAGGCTATCATGCTTTTTAAATTAATTTTACTTTTTACAATTACTCCAATAGTAGAACTATATATTCTTATTGAATTATCTCAAGTTACAAGTGTATTTACAACTATTGGATTAGTTCTAGTTACAGGAATTGCAGGTGCGTATTTAGCTAAAAGTGAAGGGAAGGCTATTTTAACTAGAATAAAATTAGAGTTGAATGAAGGAAGAGTACCTGGGAATCAATTACTTAATGGTTTATGTGTATTAATAGGAGGAGCATTATTACTTACACCAGGTTTGATTACTGATATACTTGGATTCAGTTTAGTATTACCAGGGACTAGAGAAATATATAAGAAATTGATAAAAAGGAAATTAAGACAAATGATTGAAACTGGAAATGTTAATTTTTATTTCAAAAAATGGTAAAAGTCAACTAATTATATTATTTTGTATAACATAGAATAAAATGTCAATAATTATAATATGTAATTGCATAAAAGAAGGGCTGCTGATTCTATTAAAAGGCACACTAAAGGACACACTGTTAGTGTGCCCCTTTTTTTGGAATTATGACTCTGGATTAATATATAGAGGTCTTTTTAAAGGTTTTGATATATCAATACCTGCAAAGTTATCAATAGATTTACCATCAACTAATATTTTAATATTGTTTATATCTTCAATGCTCGTAAATGAAAAAAGTATAGAGTCTAACATCATTCTTTGGAGATTAGTATTATTATCAAAGCTGTTTATAAAGTTTTTATTAAAGTTTAATGTTAAGGTATTATTGTTTACCCCAAAATTTATAACTTCTACATCTTTTAGAATAGTATTTGATAAACCAGTAAATTCACCATTCTTCAATGTATCAAGGAGTTTAGTTACCTTGTCTTCTGTAGAGTCATTTTTTGTAATAGTGTGAACATCACAGTCTACGAGAAAATATCTTTTAAAAGAGTTAAAGGCTAAGTAAGCTTTGTTTTCCATATTATTGTCTATAGAATTTTTTATATTTGCTCCATGAAAGAAAGTTTCTTTCACTTTATTATCTACAGTAAATCTTATTTTATTTACTTTATCAAGGCTTGTTAGAGATTTAATAAATGATTGCATAGCTTTATATCCTGTAGAGTTATTTGTATATAAGGACTCATTTTTAGGTAAATCAATATATACTATACTACCCTTATGTACAACATAATTAACCTTTCCAATGGGTGGTGTTAAGCTTAATCCTAAATTTCTACTTGGACCTTTTTGAAGTTCTTGTATGATAACTTTATGTAGATTTTTTTGTTTTTCTACAAAGCGAGTAACTCCTACTAGTTTATCTGTATTGAAACTTTCCTTTACAGGAAAATATAATGTTAATGCTATTTTATTATCTGGATTATTATTTGTGGCAGGTATGTAGGGTTCATTGCCTTGATATTGCACATTTAAAACAATAGGAGGTATTGAATACTTTAATTCTACCGCATTTGAAGATATAACTAGTTTATATTTGCCATTAGGAAGTTGCATATTTTTTTGGGAAATATCGATACTTTTACTATAAGGTGTGTCTTTAGTAAGTTCTAAGATATATGGTGTTGTATCGGTTGGTAGATTTATGAAAGATTTGGTTTTATAAATTTTGTCGTTTCTATAAACAGTGACTTTTAATAAATTATCGTCATAAAAGTGTAGTTGGTTTATACCATTAGTTTTGTGTTTAATAGTTACTTCTGTTGGATTTTTTAAAATGTCTTTTTTTGCACTACAGGTTAATGTAACTGTATTGTCATTTTCATTAGCTATAGCAGAATTTGTATTAAATAATATTGGACTTAGATTAATTGTAATTCCTGTAGCAATTAAACAGATTAAAAATATTATAAATAAATTACTTAAAGCTTTAAACATACCATCCCCCCAGTATAGCTTGTCTTTATATCTATTTTTATTTTATCGTAAATATCGGAAAAAATAAATAGTACTAACAAGGGGATTTGCAAAATTTTATGTATTAAGGCAAAATTAAATAAGTAGTATACAAGAAAGGAGCAAGTATATGAGTAGACCAGTAGAAAAAAATAAAATTTATGAAGTAGAGATTATAGATTTGAATCATAGAGGTCAAGGAGTTGCTAAGTTAGATAATTTTGCAATATTTGTGAATAATGGTATTCCTGGAGATATTGTTAAAGTTAAAATTGTACAGGTCAAAAAAAATTATGGTGTAGGTGAGTTAATAGAGATAGTTAAACCATCTGAGAATAGGGTGGAACCTGTTAGTACAGTAGCTAATGAATGTGGAGGATGTCAAATACAGAATATTAAATATGATGTTCAATTAGAAATGAAGAAGAATAAGGTAGCAAACGATATAAAACGAATAGGTAAGCTTGAAGACGTATTGATTCATGATACTATAGGTATGAAGGAGCCATTTAGATACAGAAACAAAGGAGCATTTCCAGTAGGCGAACAGAAGGGAAAGGTAGTAATAGGACCATATAAGAGGGGGACCCATGAAATAATAGACACAAATAGATGTATAATACAGCATGAAGCAGCAGATAAGGTAATAGAGTTATTAAGAGAATACATGGAAAAGTACAATATTAAGCCCTATGATGAAACAACAGGTAAAGGGATAATAAGACACGTAATGACTAGAGTAGCATTTAAAACTGGAGATTTGATGGTGATAATAGTAACCAATGGTAAGGATTTACCACATAAAAAGGCCTTAGTAAAGCTTTTAAAGGATAACTTAGAAAATCTGAAGAGTATAGTCCAAAATATAAACTCTAGAAGAACAAATGTAATTTTAGGACCTAAAAATAGAACTATATATGGAGAGGATAAAATAGTTGACTATATAGATGACTTAAAGTTTAATATTTCACCACAGTCATTCTTTCAGGTAAACCCTGTTCAAACAGAAATACTATATAATAAGGCATTAGAATATGCTGACTTAAAAGGGGATGAAGTAGTATTTGATATTTATTGTGGTATTGGAACTATATCCTTATTTTTAGCTAGAAAAGCTAAATATGTCTATGGTATAGAAGTAGTAAAACAAGCAATAATAGATGCAAGAGAAAATGCAGAAACAAATGGAATACATAATGTAGAGTTTTATGATGGAACAGCAGAGGAAGTTTTTCCTAAACTTTACAAACAAGGTATAAAAGCAGATGTAGTAGTACTAGACCCACCTAGAAAGGGTTGTGATGAATCTGTACTAGATACTATAGTACAAATGCAGCCTAAGAAGGTAGTGTATGTATCTTGCAACCCATCAACATTGGCTAGAGATTTGAAATATTTAGATGAAAATGGATATAAAACTCAAGAGATACAACCAGTAGACATGTTCCCTCATACTACACACGTTGAGACGGTCGTGTTGATAGAGAAGAAATAGGTTGATGTCAAGTCTTTTTAACAATTCCAAGTGAATTTAATAGTAAAATATGTGCTTCTTCAGACAGCTGTTTGGGGAAGTTTTTTTATGGGGGTCTCACTTTTACTAGGAATATACAAATATTGTATATTTGAATAATTGCAGATAAAGGGTTTAATTTTAACCTATGTTTAGAAAAGTTGTTGATATATAAAAAATTAATGGTACCTTATTAATAGGGTACCATTATGCTGTATTTACAGAAAAATGTTCACCATAAAGTAGAATACATTGCATCCTTATCTTAGATATTTAATCAAAATTAAAAGCTCTTTCAATTTCGTATATCTGTCCTGTAAAAGCATCAATATAAACTTCATATACTCCTGATGTGGTACGTATGTTAATTTCATAAATTAATGTACCATAATCATAGTATAGTTCAACATTTATAACTTGACCTGGAACCTGTTGTAAGGCAATTTGAATCGCTGTATCTCTATTAATTCGGTAACTTCTCCAAAGACTATAATAACGGTTTCCAGTGTAGCCATTATTGAACATAAAGTAACCTCCCTTAAAATATCATATCTACATTATTAAAATATTCATAAGTTCATAAGATGTTACTAAAATACTGAAATTAGAGTATTATCAGAAGATATTGGTTGGAATAGATTGTTACAGTAATTGACGGGTAGGGTAAAAAATATTTTCTTTGGTAAGCAGAACATTTTATGACAAGTATAAATAAGATATAGTAGATAAAAGGAGGTGCAAAGAAATGAATAACACTTATTATGGTTATCAAAGTAGGCCTAATGCTGCATTGCCAGGAAGAATGCCAATGCCTTATCAAGTTTCATGTGTAGATCCATATGTTGTTCAGACCTTAATGAGTATAGTTGGTTCAAATGCCGTAATAAAAACATCGGATTGCTCCATCTATGGAAGAATTAATGACGTAAAACCTGATCATGTAGTGGTGCAAGCACATGGTGATGAAACTTTCTTTATTAGAATCCAAGAAATTGTTTATATTATGCCTGATTTAGATTGATATCAAGCCTTTAAAAGTTTTTAGGTTAATTTAACATTAAAATATGTACTTCCTCAGACGAATGTTTGGGGAAGTTTTTTATGGAGGTCTTACTTTTATGCGTTATATATAACTTGACATAATTACTAGAAGACCAATGGATTTACTTAGCGGATAATACATGTTTTGCCCTGATTCCATAATTACATACTGAGCAGTACGGAACAATTGTCACAGGGTCAAGTGATTTTTCTCAAGCAGGACCTATAAGTAATCTTAAATTAAGGATAAGGAGACAGATTAACTTTTCCAAAGAATTATATAATGCACTGGGATAAAGAACCTGTCCTTTTCTCCATTCAATCAATAGCGTACATCAGTTATTATCTATAATTTTACCATAGAGGATCATCACATGATAACCCACAGGAACAGCGATGGCGGCCAAACAGAAGAGAGTAGCTCTTAGGAAACTCAGTGTTGACCCGAATAACCTCTTTAGCAAACTCTTCTTTGTCAGTAGGAACCTCATTTAATGCATTAGCCTTTTCTTGGGTATCTATGGATGCACCCGGTGGCACAAAGCTATTGGAAGGTATTGTTACCCCATTGGTAATAATAGAATCTGGAGATACATATATACCTTCCTCAAGGACTGCATTTAACACTATAGCATTAAAGCCAATAAAAGAGTTATCACCTATAAAGCAAGGTCCATGTATAATACAGCCATGGGCACATGTAACATTATCTCCAATATATATTGAATATAAGCTGTTTTTTATCCTTATTCTTTTGTCCTTAAGACCATGTAAGATTACACCATCCTGTATATTAGTATTTTTTCCAATGTAGAATGGATAGCCTTCATCAGCTCTAATAGAAGTATTTGGACCAACAAATACATTTGAACTTATTCTAACTGCCCCTATTATAGTAGAAAATGGTCCAATAAAACTAGATGGATGTATATTTGGGGAGTAGGTATAAGGAGTAAAGGAGGTTCTTGGGTTAGGGCCCATAAATGCAGCATAAATATTGATAGGTGCACAGCTATGAGAGAATTCATCTGGCTTACCTAGGCTATACATAGTATTCAAATAAATCACCCTTTTTAAAATGAATTTACTAATATAATATGTATAGTATAATAAAAAAGTACCAACGGATTATCAACTAATTGAAGTTTATAATTAGATACAAACATTCTCTAACGTAAAAATCACTAACTATTAATTGGAGGAAGATATGAATATAAATATTAGAAATGAAAAACCAAAAGATTACAGAAGAGTTGAAGAAGTTGCTAGAGAGGCATTTTGGAACTTGTATTTTCCAGGTTGTCATGAGCATTTTGTCATTCATAAAATGAGAGAACATGAGGATTTTATAAGAGACCTTGCCTTTGTTATTGAAGTCGATGATCAAATTGCTGGAGGCATATTTTATACACACTCGAAAATAGTATCAGAGGAGAATAAAGAGTATAAAGCTATTAGTTTTGGACCTGTTTTTATTTCTCCTGAGGTCCATAGAAAAGGTCTTGGAAAAGAGCTCATTACTCATTCTATTGAAGTGGCTAAAAAAATGGGATACCTTGCGATATTGACATTGGGATACCCATATCATTATGAGCCATACGGATTTCTAGGAGGTAAGAAATATAATATTTCAATGGCTGATGGAAAGTTCTATAAAGGATTATTGGTGTTACCGCTTTATGAAGGCGCATTAGATCATATTTCTGGATATGCCCAATTTTCAGATGTGTTTGACGTTACTGACGAAGAAGTTAACGAGTTTGACAAAAGATTTCCTTATAAAGAGAAAAAATATCAGAAAAGTCAAGATGAGTACGAAGCAGCGGTAACTTTATTAGATGATTAAAAAGTAGATATTTTTTAAAGATAACACAGATCCAATTGGTACTTTTTTACTTGAAAACAAACCTTTTTAAAATGGCAAAAGCATGGTTCAAGATATGAGTAAAGACACCGGGGGTAAGAAAAACAACCCCCCTAGTATAAACAATATGTTTCTGCCAAAAACTATCATCATTCTATCAAAACACATGTGGAGTCAGTAGTATTGATTAAAAGAAAACACAGCTACGAAACGTTGAAATTTTAATAAAGATAGAAGTTTTGTGAAAAATGAATATATGCTCTCATAGCCCTCATCTTTTTCAAGGTGGGGGTTATTTGAGTTTTACGAAAAATTTGATATGGATTTATTCTTTAGTATTGCCCAGAAGATGACGGTATTTGGAAGTGAT
>NZ_ARZA01000109.1 GCF_000387765.1 Caldisalinibacter kiritimatiensis | reverse complement strand
TACAAAACTCTGTAAATTTATATATGAAAAAAGACGATGCATAAAAACGTGAAAAAAAAAACAATTGTTGAAATTTTCAGAAAATTATAATACGATATTGGTAAGGTGGTAATACCACTAACAGTGAAATATGTTGCTTTATTGATTTTTTTATTTAAGACTTGGGAAAATGTTTTCTAACAACTGATACATTGGTAAGACCATAATACCTATATTCAAAGGGGGGATTTTATGACTACTGTAAGAGTACCTTATCATAGGACACATTGGAATGTAGAAATTCCAGATGAGAACTTAGTAGGAATACTTGAATCAAAGGTAAACGAATTCATACCAAATTTAACTGAAGAAGAGATAGTAAAAAAAGCTTTGGATAATCCTATAGGAAGTCCTAAATTAGAAGAATTAGTTGTGGGAAAAAAAGATATGGTTATTATCACCAGTGACCATACTAGACCAGTACCAAGTAAAATTACGATGCCTATATTATTGGAAAGAATAAGAAGTGTAAATCCTGAGATTGATATTAAAATACTGATTGCTACTGGATATCATAGAGGTTCAACTAGAGAAGAGCTTATTGACAAATTTGGAGTGGAAATCGTAAACAATGAAAAAATTATAATGCACGATTCCAGGGATAAAGAGAGTTTAATTAAATTAGGTACTTTACCTTCAGGTGGTGAATTATGGCTTAATAAGTTAGTACAAGAAACAGAACTTTTGATAGCTGAAGGATTTATAGAACCACATTTTTTTGCTGGATTTTCAGGAGGAAGAAAAAGCATTCTTCCAGGAATAGCTGGAGCAGAAACTGTACTTGCAAATCATTGTTCAGAGTTTATAGCTAGTGAATATGCTCGTACAGGAATACTTGATAAAAATCCATTACATATTGATATGTTATATGCAGCAAAAAAAGCTAATTTAGCATTCATACTTAATGTCGTTATCAATGGAGATAAAAAAATAATAAATGCATTTGCAGGAGACAGTGAAAAAGCACATTTAGCAGGATGTGACTTTTTAGAAGATATAGCGAAAGTAGATAAAGCAGATGCAGATATAGTAGTAACCACAAATGGTGGTTATCCACTAGACCAAAATGTATATCAATCAGTAAAAGGAATGACTGCAGCAGAGGCTACTTGTAAAGAAGATGGAGTAATTATAATGATATCTGCTTGTAATGATGGCCATGGTGGACAGTCATTTTATGATAATTTAGCAAATGCAAGTGGTCCCGAAGAGGTTTTAGATAGGGTACTAAAAATTCCAAGAAATGAAACAGTACCTGACCAATGGGAATTTCAAATTTTAGCTAGAATATTAAGTAAATTTACAGTAATCTTAGTTACTGATATGTATGAGCCTGAGAAAATAAAAGCAATGCATATGGAACATGCTTATACATTTGAAGAGGCATTAGAAAAAGCTTTTGAAATGAAGGGAAGAGATGCAAAAGTAGTTGTTATTCCAGATGGGGTATCAGTAATTGTAAGATAATTAGATTATTAAAAATATGTGTTTAAGACTTATTTTAAAGGGGGTTTTTATATGGAAATACTTGTTTGTGTAAAACAAGTACCAGAAACTTCAGAGGTGGAAGTAGATGAGAAAACAGGTGTTTTAAAGAGGGATGGTATAGACTCAAAGACAAATCCGTATGACTTATTCGCAATAGAAACAGCATTGAGAATAAAAGAGGATAAACAAGCTAAAGTTAGCGTACTTAGTATGGGTCCGCCTCAAGCAGCAGAAGTCATAAAAGAAGCATTTATGATGGGAGCAGATGATGGGGCTTTATTAACAGACAGAAGGTTTGCAGGAGCAGATGTATTAGCAACTGCCTATACTTTATCACAGGGAATCAAGAAAGTAGCAAATCCAGACTTGATTATTTGTGGTAAGATGACCACAGATGGAGATACAGCTCAGGTGGGACCAGAAATAGCAGAGTTCCTTAATATACCACACGTAGCAAATGTAAGAAGAATTATCCAAATAAAAGAGAAGTCAATCGTTGTTGAAATGGATATGCCATATACTATAGAGATTGCAGAAATTCAGTATCCTTGCCTTATAACAGTAGATAAAGATATTTATCAGCCTAGATTACCTTCCTTTAAAAAGAAATTAGAAACTAAAGATAGAGAAATTCCATTCTACGGATTAGATGATTTAGATGATAAAGATGAAATGCATTATGGATTAAATGGCTCACCAACACAGGTTAAGAGAGTGTTTCCTCCAGAAGCAAATACAACCCATGAGAAGTGGAAGGGTTCTGGAGAAGAACTTGCAGATAGAGTATTCAATAAATTAAAAGAATTAAAGTTTGTATAGGGGGGATATCATGGCAAAGATAGTTATACACAATGATAGGGTAAAAAATGCTGAAGAGCTAGTTAAACTTTGTCCTTTTGGTGCTATTGAGAATAATGATGGTGAGCTTGAAATAAATGCAGCGTGTAAGATGTGTAAAATATGTGTAAAAAACGGTCCTGAAGGTGTATTTGAGTATATAGAAGAAAAGAAAGCTGAAATAAATAAGGACGAATGGAAAGGGATAGCTGTATATGTAGACCACGTTGAAGGAGATATACATCCTGTAACATTTGAATTGATAGGAAAGGCTAAAGAACTCGCTTCTAAGATAAATCAACCTGTTTATTGTTTGTTTATGGGACATAACATTAAGGACAAGGCTGAAGAAATACTTCACTATGGTGTAGACCAAGTATTTGTATATGATGAAGAAGAATTAAAAGATTTTAGAATAGAGCCTTATACTGCAGTATTTGAAGATTTTATAAACAATATAAAGCCTACAATTATTTTAGTCGGAGGAACCACTATAGGAAGGTCACTAGCACCTAGAGTTGCTGCAAGATTTAGAACAGGACTTACAGCAGACTGTACAGTATTAGATGTACAAGAAAATACAGATTTAGACCAAATAAGGCCTGCTTTTGGTGGGAATATAATGGCACATATTTATACTCCAAATAATAGACCACAATTTGCAACTGTTAGATATAAAATTTTCTCTGCTCCAGAGAGAAGTGAAGAACAAAGTGGAAAGGTTACTTTATGTAGCATAGATAAGGAAAAATTAGCTTCAAATATAGAGGTATTAGACGTTAAGAAAAAAGAAAAGGTTGCTAGCTTAGAGGATGCAGAAGTTATAGTTGTAGCAGGTAGAGGGGTAAAGAAAGAAGAAGACTTAAAAATGATAAATAAACTTGCAGATTTATTAAGAGCCCAAGTTGCATCCACAAGACCATTAATAGAAGCAGGGTGGGTAGATCCTAGGAAACAAATAGGTTTAAGTGGTAGAACAGTTAAGCCTAAACTGATAATAACCTGTGGAGTTTCAGGAGCAGTACAATTTGTAGCTGGTATGAATAATTCAGATTGCATAATAGCTATAAACAAAGATGAAAACGCACCTATATTTAATGTAGCTCACTATGCTGTGATTGGTGATATTTATGAAATAGTTCCTAAACTTATAGAACAAATAAAAAATGGCGATTTAGAAATTGAAGATTTAACTAATGATAGAAATTTAGTAGCAGCTGCAAATTAAGGGGGGTTACTTTATGGATTATAAAAAAATTGATAAAAAAGATATTGATTTTTTAATTTCTGTTTGTGGAAAAGAAAGGGTATTAGTAGATGACGAAATTAATGAAGATTTTAGTCATGACGAATTAGCGGGTATCAAAAGATATCCTGACGTGTTAGTTGAAGTGAGAAGCACTGAAGAAGTATCTAAAATAATGAAATATGCTTATGAAAACAATATACCAGTAACTCCAAGGGGACAGGGAACAGGTCTTGTAGGTGGTGCCGTTGCACTACACGGAGGAATAATGATTAATTTAAGTACTATGAATAGAATATTAGAATTAGATGAAGAGAATCTAACTGTAACTGTAGAGCCAGGGGTACTATTAATGGAGATATCTAAATTTGTTGAAGAGCACGATTTATTTTATCCACCAGACCCAGGAGAAAAAAGTGCTACTATTGGAGGAAATATAAACACAAATGCTGGTGGAATGAGAGCTGTAAAATACGGAGTAACTAGGGATTATATAAGGGGATTAGAAGTAGTCCTTCCAAACGGTGAAGTTATAGAAGTAGGAGGTAAAGTAGTAAAAAACAGTTCAGGATACAGTCTTAAGGACTTATTTGTAGGTTCAGAGGGGACTCTTGGAATAGTAACTAAAGCGGTACTTAGATTATTACCTTTACCTAAAAAAGCTATCAGTTTATTAATTCCTTTCCCTAATTTAGAAATGGCTATCGAAACTGTTCCTAGAATAATAAAATCTAAGGCTATACCTACTGCTGTTGAATATATGGTAAGGGATGTTATATTAGCTTCTGAGGAATTTTTAGGTAAGAAGTTCCCCGATAATTCAGCAGATGCGTATTTATTACTAACCTTTGATGGAAATAGTAAAGAAGAGATAGAAAATGCTTATGAAAAGGTAGCACATATATGTTTAGATGCAGGTGCTTTGGATGTATTAATTTCAAATACAGAAGAAAGACAGGAATCAATATGGTCAGCAAGAGGAGCTTTCTTAGAAGCTATAAAAGCATCAACAACTGAAATGGATGAATGTGACGTTGTGGTGCCAAGAAATAGAGTAGCTGAGTTTGTTAAATTTACTAATGACTTACAAAAAGAATTTGACATAAGGATTAGAAGTTTTGGCCATGCAGGAGACGGTAATTTACACGTTTATGTATTAAAAGATGACTTATCTGAAGAAGAGTGGAAAGAAAAATTATCTGGTGTATTCAAGGCTATGTATGATAAAGCAGAAGAACTAGGTGGTCAAGTATCAGGTGAACATGGTATAGGTTTTGCTAAAAAGCCTTATTTGGAAAAATCATTGGGTAACCTACGTATGCAATTACTAAAGAATATTAAACAATCATTTGATCCTAAAAACATCTTAAATCCAGGAAAAGTGTGCTAACACTACAATAGGATAAAGAGTTGTGAATAATCATAACTCTTTATCCGGTGTTTTTATATCAAATTATCTATATATATCAATATAGATATATATTTATTGGAAAGATTAATAATCGGGTTATATAAGGGGGTATTAATAATGTATGCATTTATGGCTTTTCTGCCGATATTAGTAACTATAATATTGATGGTCGGCTTTAACTGGGCTGCAAAAAAAGCTTTGCCGCTTGCTTGGGCACTTGCAGCAGCAGTAGCATTAATAATTTGGAAAATGAATTTTTATCATGTTATATCCTATTCTTTTTTTGGTATATTAAAAGCTCTTGACGTACTTATAATTATCTTTGGAGCAATTTTGATTCTTAATACACTCAAACAATCAGGAGCTATGGCAACTATTAATAATGGTTTTAGTGGTATTACAAAGGATAGACGTATACAGGCAATAATCATTGGTTGGATGTTTGGTTCATTTATAGAAGGAGCTGCTGGGTTTGGTACTCCAGCTGCATTAGCAGGGCCATTATTAGTTGGACTCGGTTTTCCACCATTAGCTGCAGCTATGGTTACTTTGATATATGATAGTACATCGGTTGCTTTTGGAGCAGTTGGTACGCCAATATTTGGTGCAATGAGTACAATAGCTAGCAATCTTCAAACAGCAGGTGCTGACCCAGAGCAATTTAAAATGGCTTTAACTAAATGGACTGCATTAACCCATGGTATAGTTGGTATTATAATTCCTTTAATAGGTATAGCGATGCTAACGAAATTCTTTGGAAAAGAAAAGTCTATAAAACCTGCATTAGAGGTTGCACCTTTTGCTTTATTTGCAGGAGTTGCTTTTGTTGTTCCTAATATATTAGTTGCGACTTTATTTGGACCAGAACTACCTTCACTAGTAGGTGCTTTTATTGGATTGGCCATTGTTATATTTGCAGCTAAGAAGGATTTCTTAATGCCTAAAACTAATTGGGATTTTCCAAATAAGTCAGAATGGGAAGAAGATTGGAAATCCTCTGTTGATGTTGGTGATATTGGAGAAGCAAAGATGTCTTTATTTAAAGCATGGACACCTTATTTATTAATTGCTATCATATTAGTTGTAACTCGTATTCCTTCCTTTGGGCTAAAATCAGTTTTAGCATCTCAAGCAATAGAAGTGTCTAATATCATGGGAGTAGAAAAATTAAACTATAGTTTAAAATGGGCTTATCTTCCAGGAACTATACCTTTCATATTAGTTGCATTAATTACTCATTTTATACATGGAATGAATGGTAAACAAATAAAGATAGCTTGGACTAGTACATTTAAGCAGATATCAGGAGCCGCTATTGCTTTATTTGGTGGTATAGCTATGGTACAGTTAATGCTTAACTCTGGTGTAAATAGTGCAGGATTAGATAGTATGCTTACAGAAATGGCAAAGAGTGCTGCAAATATTGCTGGAGTAGCTTATCCATTCTTATCTCCTTTCATAGGTGTACTGGGAGCTTTTATGTCAGGCTCGAATACTGTTTCTAATATATTATTTTCTTCATTACAATTTGAAACAGCTTCTATATTAAATATGCCAGAGGTATTAATAGTAGCCCTTCAAGTAATAGGAGGGTCAATAGGAAATATGATTTGTGTTAATAATGTTGTAGCAGTATGTGCAACAGTTGGAGCAATTGGTGCTGAAGGTAAAATTATAAAGAGAAATTTCATACCTACAGTTATATATACTCTTATTGTAGCTACAGTTATTGCGGTTCTCATTTATACAGGTTTTAATCCTTTACCATTGAATTAGAAAAAATCCCCTAGAAATAATTTCTAGGGGATTTAAATTATCAACTGTATTAAGCGATAACTAATATCACAGATGCATTGATAAAATATAATGTTTAGGATATTATAATAGCGTAGAAATTAAATTAAAGCAGGTGAAAATATGGATATTATCATAGTAACTGCAGGAATAATAAGAAGAAAAGACAAAATACTTATAGCTCAGCGAAAAGAAGGGGTAAATGAAAATTTAAAGTGGGAATTTCCAGGGGGAAAAATAGAAAAAATTGATAGAACACCAGAGGATTGATTGAAAAGAGAGATAATTGAGGAATTAGGAATAGAAATTGAGGTCGAAGATGTTTTTGATGTTGTTTATCATAGATATGAATATATAACTATATTGCTACTTTGTTATATTGCAAAATATATATCAGGAGAACCTAAGGCAATAGATTGTAATGATTTTAGGTGGATAGATATAAAGGAGTTAAATAAATACAACCTTGCAAATGCAGATATACAAATAAAAAATAAGTTATTAAAAAAAGGCTTACCGAAATTTTAAGGTAAGTTTTTTTATTGTATTTGTGACATTTGAAAAGCCTAAAATAAAACTTTACTTTTTCAAGCAATATCCATTGATTTTTTTAACAATAATGGTATAATTAAACAAAAGGGATAAAGATTGACTATAAATATATAAAAAATAACATAAGGTTTTTTATATCATAGGTATTAAGATGGCCGTCTTTAATACATATAGAATTTGTAGAGGTGGTAAGCATGAATAATTTAAATCTTGAAAGTATATGGAGTGCTTTATTACTACTTACATTCTTTTTTATATATAACAAAATTTTGAAAAATACTGCTTTTTCAAAAATAGGCAAGGCACTTTCATTGTTACTTTTTATTGGTTGTATTTTATTACCTGATTTTTTTGGAGTAAAGAACGAATATTTATATCGTTTACTACAATCAATATCTGTAATCTTTGCATTAAATTTATTTAATAAAGAAAGTAGAAGGTAGAATTATGAATAATAAATTTAAAAGAATAGTAAGTATAATTATTGTATTTACAGTATGTTTTTCAAGTACACAGGTGTTTGCAGTTAATGGTAATGGAAACATAAGTTTAAAAGATAAAAAAGATAAGTCAGAGGAAATAACAATAAACACATATATGGGAACCTTTCATATAAGAGAACTTACTGATGAGTCAATAAAAGAGGATATGTTAAATAAAATTATGGAATACAAAAAAACTTCCAATTCAAATATTATATCACCTCTATATGTACCTGAACCAGGGGATGAATCCATACTACTATATGGACCTCTACAGAAGTATAGCTACAATAGATTATCAAAGACCATTATTAAGGCAGCTTGCGATGCAGCTATTTTCTTAGTACCTAGTGGGATTTTATTAACTAAAGCTAAAAATGCTTATAAATTAATTTCTGCTACAATCGCTTATGTTGCATTAGATAATTACCTAGGAGAAGTAGGTGATGATATCCCTGATGATAATTGGTATGAAGTATGGCAATGGAAGTATTATAGTGATTACTATAATGAATATGTAATAATGACGACAGTAGTATTCTATGCTGACGAAGATTATAGTGATCCAGTTTCAGTAACTTATTATGAAACTGATATAGAAACTAATTAATTGCACTAGGAACTGAACTAATATCTAATATTAAGGTTAAAGATTATTAAAGTTTTGAAGTTTAAAAATAAAATTATTAAACTGACTATGTTAAATAAACAATGGAAATAACTAAAATATCTTTAAGTAGCCAAGATTCGATGCTACATCGGGTTTAGGCTACTTTATTTTTTACATAATAGCAGGAAAAAAACTTGCAATTATCGAATATATGTTCTAGTATTAGTTATTAGAGGAGTAGATAATAGAGATTAGACGATTAAGTATAGTTTATAACGAACAGCGAAAAGCGAATAGCCAAAAGCGACAAAATCGCTTTTAATTCGGAGGTGTATTTATGACTATAAAATGCATACATACTGGCGACTTACATCTTGGTATGGAGTTTAAAAACGCTAGTTTTGATATAGATTATGGAAAAAAGAGAAGAATAGAGCTTTGGCAGACATTTGATAGAATAGTTAACCGTGCTATTAATAATAAAGTGGATTTTTTGTTTATAGCAGGTGACCTTTTTGAAGACGATTATTGTAGTCTTGGAGATATAAAAAGGATTGCAGGTAAATTTGCTGAAGCTAAAAATGTAAATATTGTTATTGCTACAGGTAATCATGATATTTTAACAGATAAATCCTTTTATAGACTTGTTAAATGGCCAGAAAATGTCTATATTTTTAATAATAGTGTTGAAAAGATAGAATTTGAAAAATTCAACACAGTTATTTGGGGATTGAGTTGGGATAAAAAAGAAGAAAAAAGAAACTTAGTAGATAATATAAAAGCCCAAGAACAAGGAAAAATAAATGTTTTATTAGCACACGGTGATACATTCAATAAAGATTCGCAATATTTACCAATTAATAAAGACTTACTGATAAATAGTGGATTTGATTATGTAGCGTTAGGACATATACATAAGCCCCAATTTATAACAGAAAGAATAGCATATTGTGGAAGTCCAGAGCCATTAGATTTTGGTGAAACAGGTTTGCATGGTATAATAGAGGGCATTGTGTCTAAAGAAAAGGTAGATATGCAATTTGTTCCTTTCAGCAAAAGAATGTTTATAACTAAAGAAGTGCAAATTGATTCTGAAATGACATATCAAGATATTATTAACAAAATTATTCAATGTGATGATGAAGATAGTAGAAGCAATAATATATACAGGATAATATTGAAGGGTATTAGAGATAGAGATATTGCATTAGATATAAACGAATTAAAAGAGTCAATTAAAAATAATTTTAATTATGTTGAGATTATAGATAAAACTGAACCAGACTATGATTTAGATAAAATAAAAAAAGAAAATAAAGATAATATAATAGGATATTTTATAAAAGAAATGGAGCAAAAAAACTTAAAAGACCCTGTAGTAAAAGATGCGCTTTATTATGGACTAGAGGCTTTACTAAAGGAGAAGGTGTAAAGATGATAATAAAAGAACTGATTTTGATTTCGTTTGGTAAGTTTATAAACAAAAAATTGGAGTTTAAGAATGGGATAAATATAATTTATGGAGATAATGAAGCTGGAAAAACAACGCTCCATAAGTTTATAGAAGGAATGTTTTTTGGATTTTTTAAACCATATACCAAAAGAAAGGTCTATACTGATGAGTATGATAAGTATTTTCCTTGGGAAAATAACGATTATAGGGGAATACTTAAATATTTACATGATAATGAAGTTTATAGAATAGAGAGAAACTTTTTAAAGGGGAATGATGAAGTAAAAATTATAGATGATAAAACAGGTGAGGATATTACACATATTTATGAGTATGATAAAGTTATACGTCTACCAAACCCAGCTTCCCGACATTTAGGCTTAAATAGAGTCGTATATAATAATACTATAAATATTAAGCAATTAGGCAATAAAACAGATGATGACTTAGCAAAGGAAGTTAAAGACAGTTTAATTAATTTAGGTGGAAGTATGGACGAAGATATATCAGTAAAATCAGTTATTGAGAGACTTGCAAATAGAATGGATAATATAGGAACTAAAAAAAGAATTAAAACTTCACCCTATGGAAAAATTATAGCTGAAATTAATAGCCTTGAAAAAGAGAGGCAAAAATCTTTAAGAATAATGAATGAGGTTAAAGAGCAACAAAAAAGGTTAAATGAAATAAACAATCAAATTAAAGAATTAAAAAACACGAAAAGGCTTTTAGAAAACAATTTAGAGTTAATCGAAGTATATAGAGCAAAAGATAAATATAATAAAGCGTTGCATTTAATAGAAGATATTAATAAATTGACCAAAGATACGAAAAGCTTAAAAAGATATGAAAAAGTGAATTCTGAGGAATATACAGAAGTAGTAAAAATGGATAATTCACTTAAAACAATAGAAGAAGGATTGAATAATTTAAAGGGAAAATATAACAAAATAAAGAATAAGATAAGAAGGATACAAAAAAATATAGAAGAATTAGCATCGTTTGATAAAATACAGGACTCTGAAGAGATAGATAGACTGTTAAGTGATTACATGATTATGGAGAATCAAAATAAAGAATTAATAAGTATTAAAAAGAAGATAGAAGATATTAAAAAAGAGCTTGAAGAAGGCAAAAACTTGAAAGTATCAGATATAAATGAAGATTTTTATAAGTATGAAGAACTACAGCATGAAAAAGATGAATTATTATATAATAAGGATTATGCTAATGTAACATTTTTAAAAGCTAGATTAGATGAAAAGGAAAAAGGATATAAAAGGCTAAAAATATATAAAGTTATGTGTATTGTAGGGGCTTTGGCTTTTGCTCCATTGGGTATAATCTTTGACCCATTATTGTTTCTTACAACAATATTGCCTTTAAGCTTATTTGCATATTTTATACTAGCTGGTAGAGAAACAAAGAATTACTTAAATAAACTTAACACGCAACTTAAGTCTATTGAGGAAGAAGAACAAGAAAGTAAAGCAAGAATAAAAGAAATAGAAAACCAAATGGAAGAAATTCTAAATAAGTATGGTTGCAAAACTAAAACAGAATTTAGAAAATTAATTAATAAGTATTCTAGAGAAGCTAGTTTTATCGAAGATAGACAAATACAATTAAAAGAGCTTAAACAAAGGAAAGAATACATAATAAATGAAATCAAAGGACATGAATCTATAATAAGGAAGTATTTAACTTTAGCAGGTGTAGAGAGTGAAATTAATTTTGATAATGTAAAAAAGGTTAGGCAGAAATATAACAAGTACCTAGAACTAAAAAAATTTAATATATCACTTAAACAAGAAATGAATGAAATACAACAAGAAATTGAAAATAACAGGGTTAAATATGATAATATAAGTAAGAAACTAGTTAACATATTAGAAAAGAATAATGTTCAAGATATAAAAGAGTTTAAAGAGGCATTAAACGAAAAGAAAAAGTATATAGAACTAACTAAAAAACTCGAGAACAAGAATAATCTTCTGAAAAGTATTTTAGGTGATACTAGTATAGAATATTTAAAGAAAAAGGCTGAAGAATCAAATTCAAGTTATAAGGATAATATTAAGAAGTTAGATAAAAACAAGATAAAAAGTGAGTTAAAAGAAGTAACATCTACTATAATAGATAAAAGACATGAAATAACTAGAATTGAAGAAAAGATAAAAAATCTAACCTCTAAGACTAGACCAGTGGTAGATATAGAAGAAGATATGATGAGAAAGAATAAAATTAAAGAAGAATATGAGAGTAAGTTAAAAGCGTTAAAACTAGCAAAAGATACTATTGAAAGGATATCAAAAAATATACAAAGAGATTTTGCTCCTAGATTAAACAAAAAAGTAAGCAATATTATAAATAAGGTTACTGCAGAAAAATACAATGAAGTAAAAATTACTGAAAAGATAGATATAAGAATTGTTGACCCTAAAACAAGTAAGTTAGTAAATATAGAAGAATTAAGTGGAGGAACTATTGACCAAATCTATTTTGCCACTAGATTTGGGATTATAGATATAATAAAAGGAGATAATAATATTCCACTTATTCTAGATGATTGCTTTGTACAGTATGATTTAAATAGATTAGAAAGTATATTAAGTTTTTTAGCAAATGTAAGTCAAGAAAGACAAATATTATTGTTTACATGTCATAGAAGAGAAAAAGAAGTTTTTGATAGACTGGGAATAGAGTATAATTATATAGAGTTAACCCATTAAGAAACATGCAATGAGGTGAGATGATATGGCTATATATGGAATAGCGGATTTACATTTAGATTTCTCAAAGAAAAAGCCAATGGACATATTTGGGAAGAACTGGATAAATCATGAAGAGAAGATATTTGAAAATTGGAAAAAAGTGATAGGTGAACATGATTTAGTTTTAATGCCAGGAGATATATCATGGGCAATGAAATTAAATGAAGTTAAATTAGACTTAGAAAGAATAGATGAACTGCCTGGGCTTAAAGTTATTAGTAAAGGTAATCATGATTATTGGTGGCAGACTAAGTCGAAGTTAAATTCTCTTAAGCTTGATACTATACATTTTTTACATAATGATAGCTATGTTTATAAAAATATAGCTATATGTGGTGCAAGGGGATGGACTCCCAGGGATAGCGAAGAATTTAAAGAGCATGATGAAAAGATATTTAATAGAGAAGTTAGTAGACTGAAATTATCTTTATCATCGGTAAATGGTCAAGGTAATAAGAAAATAGTTATGCTTCATTATCCTCCTTTTAATATAGACGGAACTGCGAATGAATTTGTTGAGGTTATGAAGGAATATAATGTTTCAATATGCGTATATGGCCATTTACATGCAGATGGACATAGATTTGTAGTCGAAGGAAATATAGAAGGTATAGAATTTTATTGTATTTCTAGTGATTATATAGATTTTAAGGCAAGGAAAATTTTAGAGATATAAGCTTAAATTGATAAAGGATTATGGATTAGAGATAATAGATAATAGATAATAGTTTCAAAGATATATATATTAATTGATAGTTGACAATGGAAAAATTATAATTGCCTTTAAGTGTAGGAGCTGGATATGTCCAGCTTTTTCTTATATATATTAGTTAAAGTGACCTAGAAGCTAGACTAAAAACTGCTGACTACTAACAACGAACTACTAACTAACAAATCAACTTTAGTCGATTTTGTTTTCAACGTGTACTTTGCCTGTAGAATCTAATACTGCATAGTCTATATCTTCAATATTATTAATTCTTTTTTTATTAATAGTTTTGTTTAACCACTCATTATCTTTTCTGATAGCTTTTAAATTTTCAGTTAATATTTCTCCATTTAATATTAATTCTAAAGGGAGTTGTAAGCTATCGATATTTGGTTCTAATTTAAATGGAGTTTTATCTGTTGTAGTATCAATAAACCTCTCACCTAAAAGAGACAGTTCAACATCTCTAAATTTATGTTCGGTATATAAATGGTTTTCTTTGTTTTTATTTATTCTTTTTACTCTAATTATTCGAAATATGATATAAACTATTGCAGTGGTAAACAGTAAAATATATAGTATTGTATAGGTGTTGAATTTCATTTTTATGCCTCCTAATTCTATTTACTAAAATGATTGACAAAAGGCTCAAAAATAATTCATGTTAGAATTATATTTTTAGAAAGGTGGAAAAAGCTATGAAAGAATTAGAAGTAAAGGTACTAAATATAGATAAAGAAGAAATACAAGAAAGATTAAAGAGTATTGGAGCAGAGCTAGTAAAAAAGGAGTATCAGGTTAACACTATATTCGATACTGAAGATAGGATTATAAAAAATGAGCATAAAGGATATTTAAGAATCAGAGAAAAAAGAGATTTACTTAATAATAAAACAGAGTATATATTTACATTAAAGAAAAATTTATCTAGTGAGAAAGTAAGAAAAAATGTTGAAATAGAAACTAAGGTTGATAATAAGGATGCACTTACTGAAATACTTAAGCATTTAAAATTAGATATAAAGCATAGTGGTTCAAAAGAGAGGATTTCATATAAATATGATGATATTTTATTTGAGATAGACACTTGGGATGAAGATACATATCCATATCCTTATCTTGAAATAGAAGTAAACAAAGAAGAAGATTTAGAAAGAGCTATTGAGTTACTCAATCTAAATAGAGAAGATGTTACAGATAAGTCTTTAGACCAGCTTAGGAGAGAAGTAGGACTAGGAGGGCTGTAAAAATCAATTGTTTTGATTTTTTATCACCTTTACAGAAGTAAGGCATAAAATATAATGAGATGGTTGTATTTGTCATGTTAAATTCAGTAGAGGTGATATATTCGATGGATAATAAATTAATAAATAATTTGTTTTCACAAAAGACACTAGGCTATTTACTTCCTATAGCATTTTTGTTTTTAATAAGTCAAAAAGGCAAAGGTATTAAATTAGATTTAAGTAGCTTAGCTAAAGCTGATAATTTAGAGAGTAAAGTAGACATGATTAGAAGAATAACACCTTATTTTTCAGAAAAAGAACAAATGATTTTGTATAGAATTAAAGATGTATTAGACATCATTAATAAAGCTAATAGGGTTACTAAAGCAAATTATGAACCACAGATAAGCAGTGCAGTAACAGAACTTCCTAGTATAGAGAAGAAAGAAAAAATATTAGTAGAAATGGCTAATCATACTGAAGGAAAAAATAAAGAACTTCTTGATAAAGTTATAGATGCTAAGAGAAGAATAGATGAAACTAGAAGTAAATTAGTCGAATATAAGACAAATGTAGCAACACAAGAATCAGACAATTTAAAACAAATGGTTAAGCTTATAGATTGTTTCAAGCCTGTATTAGATAGTAACAGTAAGAAGAAAATTAATAAACTAGAAAGGGTAGTAGAAGTATTAAGAACTCCAGAGGACCAATTATAATAGTTAAATTATACCTACATTTTATATCAAAAAAGAACGGTCATTTTCGACCGTTTTTTTACGTATTTATCAATATAATTATCAAAGTTTATAGTATAAGAGTGTAAACATGTCTATAAACGGAGACATAATTACATAAAATATATTTTATTTTTCTTTAAGAATTCATTTTTTTGTAAATTTTGATATCAATTAATTACTGATTAAATCAATGTTACTGCATCATTAAGTATGTTTTTTATATCCTACTATATAGTTTGTATTAGAAATGGCATAAGTTTTGCTTTTTATTTATAGTAAACAAAGGGGAGGTATTTTTTATGAGATTGAATGAAAAAGTTTGCATTATTACTGGTTCTGGAAAAGGTATAGGTGCAGCAACAGCGAAAAAGTTTGCAAAAGAGGGTGCTAAAGTTGCTATATGTGATATTGATATGCCAGCAGTTGAGAATACTGTTAACGAAATAAAAGAAATGGGTGGAGAAGCAGTTGGGTTTAAAGTTGATGTAACTAATAAAGAAGATATTGAAAATATGGTTAATTCACTTATGGATAAGTATGGAAGGATAGACGTATTAGTTAATAATGCTGGTATAATATCAGATTCACAGTTATCTAAAATGACAGAAGAACAATTTGACAAAGTTATAAATATTAATTTAAAAGGTACATATTTATGTACAAAGGCAGTTGTAGATATTTTTATTAAGCAGAATAGTGGTGTTATATTAAATACATCTTCAATAGTGGGTATTTATGGTAATTTTGGACAGACAAATTATGCAGCTTCAAAGTTTGGAGTAATTGGATTTACTAAAACATGGGCTAAAGAATTAGGAAGAAAAGGTATTAGAGCTAATGCGGTTTGTCCAGGCTTTATAGCAACAACTATACTTAACTCAATGCCAGAAAAAATTATAAAGGCAATGGAATCAAAGGTTCCAATGAAGAGATTAGGTAAGCCTGAAGAAATTGCCAATGTATTTGCATTTTTAGCATCAGATGAAGCAAGTTATGTAAATGGAGCAGTTATTGAAGTAAGTGGTGGAGTGGTAATATAAGCTTCTTCTAGATATAATAAGATACAATACAGTATAAAAAAAGGGTCAGCTCTTGAAAATTTGTTAGGAGTTGACCCTTTTTTATTAAGAATATGTTTTAATATTTATTTTAATATTTGTCTTGCTATTACAATTTTCTGAATTTCTGATGTACCTTCGTAGATGGAAGTAATCTTTGCATCTCTAAATATCCTTTCAATTGGATATTCTTTTATATATCCATAACCTCCGTGCATTTGAAGTGCCTTATTAGCTACTTCCATAGCTAATTCTGTAGCGTATAATTTAGCCATAGCAGCTTCTTTACTAAAAGGAAAACCTTCTTGTTTTAACCATGCAGCTTTATAGACAAGCCCTCTTGCTGCTTCGATTTTAGTTGCACACTCAGCTATTTCCCATTGGATTCCTTGATTCATTGATATAGGTTTACCAAATTGCTTCCTTTTCTTTGTATATTCTATAGCTTCGTGCAAAGCAGCTTCAGCTAATCCTAGGCCTTGAGCTGCAATACTTATCCTTCCACCGTCAAGGCCTGTCATTGCAATCTTAAAACCTTCTCCTAGGTTACCTAAAAGATTTTCTTTTGGAACTTTCACATTTGATAATATTAACTCACCAGTTGATGATGCCCTAACACCACATTTTTCCTCAATTTTACCTATTTCAAATCCTTCCATATCTTTTTCAACGATAAAGGCAGAGATACCTTTTACACCTTTGGATTTGTCAGTCATAGCCATAACAATGAATGTATCAGCATACTCTGCATTTGTTATAAACGTTTTAGTACCATTTAATAAATAATAGTCCCCTTTATCTACAGCAGTAGTTTGTTGAGCTGAAGCGTCAGAACCTGCATTCGGTTCAGTTAAGGCGAAAGCACCAATTTTGTTACCTTTATTTAATAACTCAGGTACATATTTCTTTTTTTGCTGTTCAGTACCAAACTTTAAGAGGATTGAAGCAACAAGGCCAGTATTAACAGCATATACACATGCAGTAGAAGCACATGCCTTACTTATTTCTTCTACTGCTAAAACATAGGTTATATAATCACTACCTGAACCCCCATATTCAGTTGGATATGACATACCTTTGATTCCAGACTTTCTCATTTTATCGATAGTTTCTAAAGGAAACTTTTCTGTTTTATCAATTTCCGCTGCTAAAGGTTTTATTTCTTTATTAACAAATTCTCTAATCATTTGACGAGTTAATTTCTGTTCACGTGTAAGTTCAAAATTCATTTTATAACCTCCTCGTATCTTAACAAATTATTTTTAATTATAGTGAAATATTTTATTAAATTATAGAAGCAAATATTATGCCAAAAATCCAAATTAAAGTTTGGCTTATGTTAAGTTTTGCAACTTCATATCAAATACAAACATAATAACCTTTATTAATAAACATAATTTGTATAAACTTTGCTACATGTCTTAACTTGAATATCTTAAATTAGGTTCATTTTCTTTGCAGCAGAAGTAAGTTCATCCCTAAAATTAGGATGTGCAATATTAATTAATGATTTTGCACGTTGACTTATAGTTTTTCCTTTCAATTTCGCAACTCCAAATTCTGTAATTATATAATCAACTTCGTTCCTTGTTGTTGTAACAATGGAACCTTTTGTTAAAATAGGTTTAATTTTAGATATTGTTCCGTTTTTAGCAGTTGAATACATGGCAATTATTGATTTACCATTTTTAGATTTAGCTGCACCTCTAACATAATCCACTTGTCCACCTACACCACTAAAATGTTTTACACCGAGACTTTCTGAACAAACTTGTCCAAATAAATCTACTTCTATACACGTGTTAATTGAAATAAAATCATCATGCATTCCAATAATATTAGGGTCATTAACATAATCAACAGGATAAAATTCTATTCCTACATTGTCATTTAAAAAATCATACATTCGTTTTGTACCTAAAGCTAAAGTCGCAATTGATTTACCTTTATGGATATTTTTTTTTCTATTTGTAACAACACCATTCTCAATTAAATCAATCATACTTTCTGTAAACATTTCTGTGTGAATTCCTAAATCTTTTTTAGTACTTAGTGATTGAGCAGCAGCATTAGGTATTGCTCCGATTCCAAGCTGTATTGTGGCTTCATTAGGGACTAATTCAGCAATATAATTACCAATAATTTTGTCAATATCAGTTATATTATTTGAAGGCAATTCAGGCAGAGGTTTGTGACATTCACATATTGCATCTACTTGAGAAATATGAATAAAACTATCTCCATGAATCCTAGGCATGTATTCATTAACTTCTAAATAGATTTTTTTTGCTGTTTCAATAAGAGATTTACATGTGCTTACACCTATTCCTAGACTAAAATATCCATGCTCATCCATAGGTGAAACTGTGGCATAAAAAACTTCAGGTCTAACTGAATATTTCCATACATCTGGGATTTCGTGGTAAAAACTAGGTATAAATTCACATCTATTGTTCCAAAGAGCTTTTCTTGCATTTGCACTTGTAAAACAAGTTACATGATTAAATTTTCCGTTTAGTCTTGGATCCCAAATTTTTTTTGGTCTAATTGACAATAGGGAACACTGTTTTATATTTGATAAGTTTTCTTCAAGTGCTCGACGTGCAATTGCTTCTGTTATTGCATATGATTCAGCTCCCGCTATTGGACTTGAGCATACTGTGTTTGAACCTATTTTTTTAGCAATTTTTTCAGCACTAACTAATTTTTCGTTGTACATTTTTATCCATTTATTCATATAATCCCTCCTAATATAAATGATTGTAATAATAGGGTTAGAAATATTTCACCTACTAAAACTATAAAATAAATGCTACCAAATAAACAAAGCAAAAAGTATTCCAAGTTATTATGCTGGCATGATTGTTGCAGAAACTGTAAGTGAAAATAAGAATAAAGGGGGAATTTTTATGATGCCAAGAGATACTTCGATTGACGGATTAACACTAGATGAGATGGATATAGGGGATAAGGCTTATATTCAAAAAACTGTTACAGAACACGATATTTATACTTTTGCAGGAGTTACAGGGGACTTTAATGTAGCTCATGTTAATGAAGAAATAGCTAAGAAAAATATGTTTGGACAAAGGATAGCACATGGAGCATTAACTTCAGGATTAATTTCAGCTGTATTAGGAATGAAACTTCCTGGAGCGGGATGTCTTTATATTAGTCAAACTTCTAAGTTTATAAGACCAGTTAAAATAGGGGATACCATAAAAGCAGAAGCTGAAGTTATTAAAAAAATACCAGAAAAAAATAGAGTTATTATTAAAACAACATGTACAAATCAGAATGGAGATGTAGTTTTAATTGGAGAAGCAGAAATAATGCCAAGAAAAAAGTAGAGAAAAAAAGAAATATCCCTTATAAAACATAAGGGATATTTCTTTTTTACATCAATAAACATGTAGTATTAAGTAGACACATTAATTTAGTTAAATATACATTAAATTAACATTTTCTTTTGATGTTTAGTCTTTCCATTTTTTTATATAAAGTACTTCTATGTATACCAAGGTCCTTTGCTGTCTTTCTACAGTTAAAATTATTCCTAGATAATACATCTATTATTATTCTTCTTTCAATATCTTCCATTAATATTTCTAAAGATTTGTTTGTTACATTACTTGTTTGTATTTTAGACTCTGTTAAAATATTTGTTGGTAAATGAGCATTGAGTATAATATCTTCATCTGCTAGTACGTAAGCTCTTTCGATAACGTTTTTGAGTTCTCTTACATTACCCGGCCAACTGTAATCATTTAATACTTTTTTTGCTTCTTTTGATATTTTAACATTAGTTTCATACTTTTCATTTAATTCATCTAGAAAATAATCTGCGAATAGTTCGATATCTTCTCTTCTATTCCTAAGAGGAGGTATGTTTATTTCTATAACATTTAAACGATAATATAGGTCTTCACGGAAGGTATTATTTCTAATTTTTTCACGTAAGTTTTTATTAGTAGCTGCTATAACTCTAACATCTATAGGAATTGGTTTATAGCTTCCTACTTTCTCAATTTCTCTTTCTTGAAGAACACGTAATAATTTAGCTTGCATTTGCATTGGCATTTCACCAATTTCATCTAAGAATATTGTTCCACCATCTGCAAGTTCAAACTTACCTTTTTTTCCCCCTCTTCGAGCCCCTGTAAAGGAACCTTCTACATAACCAAATAATTCTGATTCAAGTAACTCAGATGGGATAGCTGCACAGTTTATTCGGATAAAGGGCTTATTTCTTCTTCTACTTGCATAATGTATTGCGTTAGCAAAAACTTCCTTACCAGTACCTGTTTCACCAGTTAATAGAACTGTAAAGTCATTATTTATTGCTTTTTTTGCTAGTTCTTTTATTTTAATAAATTCTTTACTTTTTCCTATAATATTGTTAAAAGAGTATCTATCTTTTGCTAATCTTTTTAACTCTTTTTTATAGTATTGTAATTCCATATCTAAGTTTTGCAATTTTTCTGCAAGTTTCATTGTATTGTGTGAAAATTTTACTTGACCTACAGCTGCTATAGTTTTATTATCTTCTTTTACTGGAGCTCTTGTTACTATAGCGTACTTTTCATTTGTTGGTGTCTGACCTTTTAATAATTTATGAATAACGTTTACCTCGGTTTTATAGTTTTTGTCAGACAATAATTTGGGTAACTTAGAATTTTTTATTATCTCTGTTACATATTTACCAATAATATCTTTTTTCTTTAAACCAAGGAATTCACAGTATGCTTTATTAATTTCAATAATAAATCCTTTATCATTTACAATTAAGAAGCCATCATCTGATATCTCCATAATTTTATTAAATATAAGTTTAAGTTTTTTTAATTCATTGGGATTACAATCATTAGTTAATTTTGTTTTATCATTCATAAATTTCCCCCCCCTTTTTTTACGTAGTTAGCTTATTGCAAAACTCTAAAAGTGTTGAAATTTAGAGTTTTTATTAAATTTATTACA
>NZ_ARZA01000108.1 GCF_000387765.1 Caldisalinibacter kiritimatiensis | reverse complement strand
TAATTTACATTATATACGCAAGTTCTAGCGTGAATTATATTATTTTTACTCATGCATATAATATATATTAACAACTATTTAAAGTCAATATATGAGCGTATAAAATGCTATGCATATAGTTATTATTTTAAAAAATAAATAGCGATTCATCTCCCTATTGAAATAGGGAGGATTCTTGCTTAATTATCCTAAAGTATTGGGATTAATAATATGGATATTAAATCCCGAAAGTCCAATGTAATAATCCGGAAATTGTGATACTAAAGCTATCCCAGGATAGTCATTGTTGTATTTTACGTTGGCATTTGTAAAAGTATCTATAAGTTTTTTCTTATTTATATCATCGAGTATTAGTTCAATTTCTATATCCTTAGCAATCACTTTTATATTTTCTTCCTTTTCCAAAAGACTTATGATATATTTTTTGTCATATATATATTTAGCAAAAATGTTTTTAATTTGACCACATTCATTTTTTCCTTGATATAGGTTATCACCTATATATAATTTGTCTGGTTGTAAAATAAAATCATTTGAACTCCCATTTTTAAAAATTATTTTACCCTTTATTCCGTTAACTCCACTTTCATTATTTTTTTCTGACTTCATATTTGAAATTATAATATTTATATTTGATAAATCCGTTTCATTCAGTATCTCTATTTCTTTACCTTTTGAAAATATTATTATCTTTTGAAACTCATTGAGCACTTCTTTTTGTTCATTAACAACTTGATGGCAACCAGTTAAAACTATTATTATAAAAAAAATTATTAAAAACTTCTGGGTTATTCTTTCATGTTTTTTCATTTTATTTCACCCTTATAACTTTAATTTTAGATTAACAATTGATATAGTTTCTTCTTTTTCTTTTTGTATCCTCTGCTTTTCCTTTTTAGCCTTTTCTTTTAAATCTTCTATTTTAGATTTATATGTCTTTCCTAAAATTACTTTATATATTTCAACACAGTTTTCTTTTAATGCCATTATATACACTTCTCCATTTTCTGTTACATTAGCAAACCTTAATGGAAAATTATAATATTCTTCTAAGGGAATTCTTGCAAAACCTATCTGTTTTCCTTGTAAATCTATTTTTCTAATTGTGTGTTCAACTAATACTAAAGGACTATCAGGAATATCTTCTTCTACAGAAACATATATATTTCCTTTCTTATCCATTCCAATAATATGAACACAACCAGAATTTTCAGCTAATTCAATCTCTAGTTCCCTGTCTTTTTTAGAATTGATATTTTCTATTATTTTTATATGCTTATCATCTATAAATTTTGATATAAGTTTGCTATCTTGCCCAAAAGAATAACCTTTTGATTTAAAATTTTCATTAATATTGTATTCATATCCATCTAAATGCACTACAATATTACCTTGATTGTTTATTGATAATCTTTTTACTTGAAAAGCTTTTATATCATCAGGTAGTTCATATATATTTTTTATTTTTCCGTTTAAATCTATAGAATAAATATAATTTGATTCATCTAATATATATAAGTTGCCTTTGTTATATAGTATATCTCTTGCATAATTTGTAAAATCTATATTGATATTATAGTTAAACTCACCTTTGTTAAATACCATAATTTTCTTGTTAAGAGTATCTAAAATATAAATGTTTTTCATATTATCTATTGCAAAAGAACCTGGACCCTCATTGGTAACACCTTCAAGTTTAGGTGAATATCCAATTTCTTCTTCCCCAATACCTACATCGACAGACAGTATCTTCTCAAATACTGCTTCATCTGGTAAGTTTATATTGTTATTCTTATATATATGAGACGCATTAGTGAGAAATGCAACTGACATACATACTATCAAAATTGTAATTATTGATATAAGCTTTTTCATATTTCTTCTCCTCCTTCTACTTGTTGACTTAATTATATTATTTGTGGATATATTTGTAAATTACTTTTTGGAGTATTATGAATAATTGGGTTTTATTTCCTATTATTTTAATTTAAGTAGATGTTTCTTAAAATAAATATTGCTTTTTTATACCTGCAACACCTTAGGAAAAGTATTTGTCAATGGTAAAGAAGTAAAAGGAACTAGTGGAGATATAAAATATATGTTTTAAAGAGACCATTTATTCGAATGGAGAACTATAAAACAAAATACTTTGATAGGTCTAGAAATACAAGAGAAATTAGCTAAAGAAAAGGAAAAGTTTGTAGAAAACCTATTAGATACCTATGGTTTAGGAGAATTTAAAGACCACTATCCAAGACAGCTTTCAGGAGGAATGAGACAAAGGGCAGCTCTTATAAGGACCCTAGCTTTAAAGCCTGAAATTCTACTGCTAGATGGACCCTTTTCTGCCCTAAACTATCAAACTAGACTAACAATCGCTGATGAAATAGGTACTATACTAAAAAAAGAAGGAAAAACTGCAATAATGTTGACATAGAAAAACTCCTTTCTGGTTTTGATTTCTAGTGTTAATTATTGCCAGAAAGGAGTTTTGTTTTTCACCTAAGCACAGATTTTTTTACACTACCATTATATGTATTGTAATTAATAATAATTAGAACTTTAGATTTTTATAAGTAGATAGATTA
>NZ_ARZA01000107.1 GCF_000387765.1 Caldisalinibacter kiritimatiensis | reverse complement strand
AAACTCGGTAGAAGCAGCAACTAATGGAGTTAATACTTGGTTTAATATAGTGCTGCCTTCATTATTACCCTTTTTTATTTTATCAGAGATCTTAATAGGTCTAGGGATTGTTGATTTTATAGGTACTCTTTTACAGCCTTTGATGAAACCTATCTTTAATGTTCCAGGAGAAGGTGCTTTTCCTTTTGTCATGAGTATCACTTCTGGTTATCCTGTAGGCGTTAAAATTACTTCAAAACTCCTTTGTGAAAACAAAATAAATAAAATCCAAGCTCAAAGATTAGTTTCATTCTGTAGTACATCTGGTCCCCTTTTTATGATAGGTGCTGTATCCATTGGTATGTTTCATAATACAGCTATAGGTTCACTAATTGCTTTATCCCATTATTTAGGTGCAATTACTGTTGGTTTAATATTTAGATTTTATAAAATTAATGAAGGATACATATCTAAAGCAAAGCAAAAATATAGCATAAAAGACGCATTTATTAATTTGTCTAAAGCTAGGAAAAAAGATGGAAGAAGCCTCGGTGAATTAATGGGAGATTCGGTAAAAGAATCTATAGATACAATGCTTATTGTTGGTGGTTTTATCATACTATACTCTGTTATAATTGAAATTTTATCATTGTCCAATATTTTAGATTTTATCTGTAAATTATTTACTATTTTATTTCCTATTAATAACACTGAACTCCTTAAAGGTTTAATAAGTGGTATGATTGAAATAACAAATGGTTGTAGAATTGTAGCAAACGTTAATACATCAAATCTACTAATAAAGATTTCAACTGCCAGTTTTATAATTGGTTGGAGTGGATTCTCTATTCACAGCCAATCAGCTAGTATTATTAGCAAAACCGATATAAACTTAATAATTTACATGATAGCAAAATTCTTTCATGGTCTTTTTTCTAGTTTATATACTTACATTTTATATATTCTAGTTTTTAAAAACCAAGTAATATCATCTTTTAATTTTAATAACTATAATACCTTAAATTTTACACCTAGTTTCATATCTACGCTGACTTTTTCAATAAAACTATTTTTAATGTTATTAATTTCCTTGTTAATAATAAGTATTATATTTTTTATTTTAAATACCATAAAAGAAAGATATAATATCTAACTATTTCTTTGAATAATTAAAAAACTTTATAATCTTTACTTAAAATAATAGCCACTGCATATATACTGATAGTGTAAGTAATTTTGTGTAAATAATTTTTAGCGGACTATATTTAGTTTTAAGGCGTCTTTTAAGCTCTTTATTTGCTCTTTCTATCCAGTTAGTAGTATAAATACATTTTCTAATAGAAGTAGGATAATTATAGAATGTAAGAAGTGTATCAACACTGATGTTCCAATAATTAAAAAGATGGCATGTTCTTTTTTATGAACTGCCATCTTATACACTACTTTAATCCCTTTAACTCATTTCTATTATCTTCTAATGTGCTATTAATCTCTTTTAATTTATCTTGGATTTCCTTAAGTATTTGGTCTGCATATTCTCTTGCTCCTATTCTAATTTCCTTTGCATTTTTCTGTGCTTTAGACAAAATCTCCTCTGCTCTTTCTTGAGCTTTTTTAGTGATTTCATCTTGGTCTATCATTTCTTCAATATGTACCTTAGCCTCATTAACAATATTATCAGCTTCATTCTGTGCTTCAACTAAAATTCTTTGTCTTTCCTCTTTTATCCATTCTGCTTGCTTAACCTCATCAGGTAATTTTATTCTTATCTCCTTAATAACTTCTAATACCTCTTCCTTGTCCAATACAATTTTCCCAGCTAGTGGTATTGAAGAACTATCTTCTATAATGTCTTCAAGCTCATCTAATAACTTTAATACATCCACATATTATACCCCCTTTAATTTTTCATTTATTGCATCTTCAACTACATTCGGTACTACTCTTGAAATATCTCCACCAAATTTTGCAACTTCTTTTACCAAGCTCGAACTTAAAAAAGAATATTTATTATTAGTCATTAAGAAAAATGTTTCTAAATTGTTTTCTAAGTGTCTATTCATACATGCCATTTGCATTTCATACTCAAAATCTGATACTGCTCTTAACCCTTTAACTATAACCGATACACCTTTTTGCTTTGCATAGTCAACTAATAATCCTGAATATATATCTATCTCAACATTATCATAATCTTTTGTTACTTCCTGTAGTAATTTTTTTCTCTCCTCAGATGTAAACATAGGATTTTTAGCCGGATTATTTAAAATAACTACTATTACTTTATCAAACTTTTGGGAACATCTTTCAATAATATTTAAATGTCCATTAGTAACTGGATCAAAACTCCCCGGATAAATTACTGTCATATTACACATCTCCTATCCTATAAAAACTTATTGAAGTCCTACCATATTTCCTATAATCAACCAATTCCAAACCTAGAATTTTTTCATCTAATTCAGTTTTAGTGTCATGCTCCACTATAATAGTCCCATTCTCTCTTAAAATATTACTCTCATATATTTTTTCCAATGTATCTACTTCTAGCCTTTTTTTATAAGGAGGATCCATAAATATGTAATCAAACTCAACATTATTTAATTGCAGCTTATTTATTACATTTAACACATTATTCTTAATCACAGTAGCTTGTTCGTTAAGTTTTGTCTTTATAAGATTCTCTTTAATTGTATTTATGCTCACTTGACTACTATCAACAAAATAACATTGTTTTGCTCCTCTGCTCAAAAACTCTATTCCCACACTTCCAGTCCCTGCATATAAATCTAAAACAATACTATCTGGCGATATGTCTCCAATAATATTAAACAGTGATTCTTTAA
>NZ_ARZA01000106.1 GCF_000387765.1 Caldisalinibacter kiritimatiensis | reverse complement strand
GATGTTAAAAGGATTGAAGGTGAAAATGACGAAAGAGATGGGGAATACAGATATTTAGGATACAATTCTGTAGGAGAGCTATATACAAATTCACTCTTTCCACCAGATGGAGCAACAAAGGTTTCTGACCCCCACAATTGGAACTTTCAAATAGTAGATGAAGAAAAAGTGTCATGGGGTAATCTGAAACCTTATCAAATTAATCATATGTACTCTGTAGCTTTAACAGGAAACAGGATAGAAGAACTATATGACCCATTTTATTTGAATGATATTAAAGGAGGAGATAAAAGATACATAAGAGTTATATCCCCTCCGACTATTAAATCAAAAGGCAGTATATTTGTTCAGTTTTTACATCCCACG